>NZ_JBEXGE010000039.1:0-71700 GCF_040607155.1 Micromonospora sp. NPDC005324
GAACGCACCCTCGGCTGGCTCATGCACCACCGCCGACTCGTACGCGACTACGAAGCCCGACCCGACAACTCCGCCAGCATGATCACCATCGCCATGATCGACAACCTCGCCAAACGCCTCACCACCGAAACCACCCCAACCTGGCGAGACGACTAAAACCACAACACACACAAAATACGTGAATCAGACGTCCTCTCAGATGGGGCATGGTCGAGGGCAGGCGGCGTGGTGGGCCTGGCGCGCCAGCCGTAGACCGGGTCGCTGGTCTCGCTCGACCCGCAGCGCAAGCAGCGGGCCGTGGAGTTCTCGCCGTAAGCGGCCATCGACCTTGGCAGTTCCGTGACGACGACCTCGTCAACGGCGCAGCAGACCCGGCACCTGATGGACCCGCCGTCGGGTCCGCAGCGGCTGAAGATCGGTTCGTCTGCGCTGGTGTCGGCGGCAGCGGCCGGGGTCATGCCTTGGTCCCGGCGGACGCGGGTTGGGCGTAGCGGGCGGTGGCGGCCAGCAACGCGACCAGGCCGGGGTAGGTGGCGGGCAGGTCGCGGGGTTCGGGGGTGTCGTCGACGAGCACCAGGGGGTGGTCCTCGCCGTTGAGGTGGGTGAGCTGGTAGAGCCTTCCGTCGGTGTCGACAGCGTCGACGCGGCGGACTTGTCGGGGCTCGCCCTCGAGCGTGTGAACGTCTGCGTAGCAGGCGGCCCAGGCCACAAGGCGCGTGCCCGGGGCGGCGTCGCGGATCCGGGTGATGATCGTGTCGAGGGTGCGGTGGTAAGGCGTGACCCTTGGGGTGCTGCGCAGGGTGGCCGCGAGGTGGTGCAGGAGGGCGGGTAGTCCGGCCGGGTTGTCGAGCATGTCGTCGGGGTGCGGCGGGAACTCCACGCTGCGCATCACCGGGCCCCGCGGTGGTGCGGCGGTGATCAGCGGCCAGTCGTGGACGAGCAGCAGTGTTGGCGGCTGGTCCCAGTCGAATCGGGCTGAGTCGGTGGACGCCTCGATGAGGCAGGTGCAGAGGTTGTGGACGGCGGTGAAGGACAGCACGGGGTCTCCCATCTCCGGGGTGCACGACGGCAAGGACCCCGCGGCCGGATTGGCTGCGGGGTCCTTGGCGCGTGAGGGTTGGGCGGGGCGAGGTTCAGTGGCGCTGCCGGTCGCGGCTGCGCACCGTCGCGGTGCGGTGGGGCAGGTACTCGCGGACCCGACCGTCGGCGGTCTTGGCCTCGTACATCGCGCTGTCGGCTTCAGTCAGCAACTGCCGTGGGCTGACGTTGGCGTGGTGGGTGTGGGTGTAGCCGACCGACGCTGTCACGGGCAGGTCGGCGTTGACCACGAGGATCGTGCCGGCGGTGATCGCTTGCCAGGCGGCGTGGGCCGCGGCGGCGGTGTCCTCGCGGGTACCACGGACGAGCAGCGCGAATTCGTCGCCGGAGAGCCTCGCGGCGATTCGCACGTTCCCGGTGAGGCTGGTCAGGCGGCGGCCGACCTGGTCGAGCAGGTCGTTGCCGACTTCGTGGCCGAGGGCGTCGTTGACGCTTTTGAAGTTGTTGAGGTCCAGCAGCACAACCCCGACCGGTGTGTTGTCGGCCAGGGCGGCGCGCAGCCGGGTGTGGAACAGCCGCCGGTTGGGCAGGCCGGTGATGTCGTCGTGGTTTGCCATCCAGCGAGCCCTGATGAGGGCCCGCTGCTGTCCCCATAGCGCGGGGGCGGCGACGGCGAGGCCGGCGAGGACTCCGCCGGCGCAGGTGAGTATCTGTTGCACGGTTTGCGACACTGGTATGGCTCCTTGTCTACGAAGGAGCACCGGGGGCGGGCGAGCAGCGTCCAACTTCACGCCCGCCCCCGGGCTGCCTGATGTGTGAGGTGTGGCCGGCTACTGGGCTGCGGGGGCGAGTTGGAAGGTCGCTGGCTTGTCGACGGTCTGCACGGCCGTGCCCGCGGCGACCAACTTGATTGCCGCGTTCACGACCGCGCCGGGGCGGGCCTTCAGCACGCCGGTGCCGGCCTCGGCGGCGTCGATGAGCTTGCACAACTCGCCGGTCTTGTAGGCCCGGTCGGGGTGCGCTTCGAGGATGTCCAGCACCGCCGCGCGCAGAGAGCCCTTCGCCCGGTGGCTGCGCCCAGGTGCCGTGGTCGCCGCGTCCGAGGTGGCGGCAGCCTCCGCTTCGCTGTCGTCGAGCGCGCTGGCGTGCGGTGGGTCGTCGGCGACGGTCGGTGCGGGGTCGTCGTCGACTGCGGGCGGCTCGTCGGCACGAGCGTGCGGGTCGGCGGCGGAGGTGGGAGGTTCGCCGTCGGCAGCGCTGTCGGGCGGCGTGGTGGGCTGTTCGCCGGGCTGCTCGGTGTCGCTGGTTGCGCCGGGATCGTCGTCAACGGCGTCGCCGGTGCTTGGCGAGTCGTCGGGTGGCGATTCGGGGCCGGAGGAGGTGATCGTTGGTAAGGCGGTGCGGCCGGCGCCGACGGTGGCGTGGCCGGATTCGGTCAGCCGCCACACGGCGCGCTTGTCCTCGCCTTGGACGCGTTCGGTCTGTCCGGTCCCTTCCCAGACGCGCAGCTTGGCCGTGGCTGTGGAGTAGCCGAGGCCGGCGTGCTCGGCCACGGCGGCGGCGGTGGCGTCGCCGAGATCAGCGAGGGCGGCGAGCACTTTGAATAGGGCGTGCGGTGGCACGGTTTCCGGTTGGTCGGACATGGGCGTCTCCTTGTCGTGTGAGGTCAGCACTGATCCACGCTTCGATCGCGGGACGAATCAAGTGCGATGGCCGGATCTGCGGACGAGCGAGATCCGGCGGGGCTCGGGGCGGGGGCGCCGCCGGTTAGAACGGCGGATCGGTGACCGCGGGGGGTTCCTGCCGAGGCGGCAGGTGAGTGGCGGCTCTGGCGCGCAGCCGACCTGCCAGAGCGGTCAGGTGCAGGCGCATCCGGGCACGCCGCGGCATGCGGGTCCAGGTGTCGTCGGTCCAGAACCAGCGGTGGGCGCCGATGCTGTAGTAGCCGTCCCGATCGGGGTGGCAACGCTCGTCGAGATCGAGGACGATGTCGCCGCTGCCGGTGTCGCGTTCCTCCAGTAGCGCCGCGATGTCACCGTCGAAGCGCAGCAGTGGGTATTCCCCGGGCATGCTGCCCATCCGCCACCGGCCGGTGAGGTCTTCAGCGATCCGTCGGGCGGTGATCGGGTCGAAACGGCAGACGAGACCACCGGCGTCCGTGCTGCAGTCGTCGGCCACCAGGGCCGGATAGCTGTGATTGCGGACTTGCCGCGAGGAAACCATCACGGGCCGCCAGCGCGCGTCGGGTGGCGCGATGTCGCCGCGATAGTCGAAAGACTGCACATGTGCCGCGTCGAGAGCTGCGACGGGCCACACCGGGGTGTCGATGGCCAGCCAGTTGCGCTCGAGGTGGCGCGCGCCGCGCAGAACATCGATCAGCCGCCGCTCGGCGGCGGTCGACGAGCCCAACGGCAGGTAGAGGTGTTGTACTCGCTGGCGTTCAGGGCTAGCGGTGGTGGTGCGGCGCCAGGAGGCGCTGAAGGCGATCTGCTCGTCGCCGTCGTGGGTGTACCAGACGGGGACGCCGTTGGACCGGATGTGTGCGCGCTCGCCGTAGCGGGTGAGGCTCAGCGCCGGGCCGTTGACCTCGCCGGCGGCGATCTGCCCTGCGGTGAGGCGATGGGTGGGGCAGGCGAGGGCGTGCTCTGCCAGGGGCAGGACATCCTCGATGCGGAACCACAGTCGGGACATGGTGAAGAAACCTCCGTGAGGGTGTGTTGGGCGGGAAGAGGAATAGGGCGGCCTGTCTCAGGCCGGTGCTGCGAAAGCCCCATGCCCGGGGCGCCTGGCACAGCGGGGCGCGAGCTGCGGCGCTACCGGTGCGAGCAGCACGGGCGCGGCCCTGCCAGTGGCGGCGCGCTGAGGTGCGCAAAGAGGCCGGCAGCGGCGATGAGTGCCACCCGGCATCGGGCCGCGGGTGCATTCGCGTTGACTGCGACTGCTTTGGCCCGTGGTAAGAGCATCTGGCGTGACTCTCTTCCGGACGCGGCCGAGGCGCGGGCCCGATCGGCTGAAGTGCCTTGCTGATGGAGCGGTCGAGCGTCCGGGCTGGGTTGGTTGGCCGCCGCAGGTTAGGCGTGGATGGTGCTGAGCAAACGGCGCACATCGGCCGAGATTCCGCGGTCTCGGATCTCAGCCGGCGGGTCGTCCAGCACGACGCTGGTGATGGTGGCGGCGCCGCGGTGGCGCAGGACCTGGTAGTGGCGCCCGTCGACGTCGCAGGCGGTCAGTGCCCGTACCGGGATGCCGTCGTCGGTGCTCGGTAGTCCGAGGGCGGTGGCGTCGCGGCGGCCGGATTCGCTGGTGTCGAGTCCTTCGCCAAGGAAGGCCAGGGCGAGGATGGGCCCGATCTGGGCGCGGGTCCACGCCCGCAGTTCGGGGGCCTTGGCGGTGGTCATCACTGCGGTGATGGTGCGAAGGCCGAGCCAGTAGGGCACCGTCGCGCGGGCGCCGGGCATCGTGTGCATCCGCCAAATCGACGAGTCGATGGGCAGTTCGTCGACGTAGAGGCTTCCCACGCCGGTGTGGGCGGTGGATTCGAACACGCCGAGCAGCGCGGGGAGGGCGTCCCAGCCTCGCTCGTCGGCGAAGGCTTCGACAGCGGTCAGCGCGGCCGTGATGGCGGCGGCGCGACGTTCTGGGTTCAAGGTGTGTCTCCTTGGCATAGGTGGGTGGGGCAGGAACCGGCGCCGCCGGGCGGCGCGCCTGGGGTCCCCTGGGTGCAGGGATCAGGGCGCGCCGTCCGGACGGCTGTCATGCGGTGGTGTCGAGGGCTACCGCGAGGAGCCGTTGGCCGGGCTCGAGGGTGTCGAGGTGGCGCAGGGCCTGCTCGAGGTAGGTCACCCGGTGGGAGAGGGCATCGCTGAGCGGGGCCAGTTTGTGGCCGTCGATGGTGAGCATCGCGTCGCCGACGACGGCGCTGGCTGCTCGGTGGTGCTGGTAGGCCATCTGGCCTGCCTGGTACATCTCCAGTTCTCCGACGCCGGGTTGGCCGGGGCCGGGGGTGACGGCCGCGTGCAGACGCATGGCGTTGACACGGGGTTGAGCGTGGAAATCCGCCACCGCACTGTCGTACGGGTACTTCTGCGGGTCGGTCAGGTGGCGGGTTTCGAAGGTCGGCCACGGGGTGGCCGCCCGGGTGCCATGCACCGCCTGCTCCCAGATCTGGTAGCGGATGGCGGCGCCGATGGCGGCGGCGTGACGCATGCCCTGCAGGTCGAGCAGCCGCAACGGTCCTCCCGCGCACGGGATGGGACGGCCCTTACGCAGGCCGATCATCTGGCGGCGCTGCCACGGCCGCAGCTGCGGTACCGCCCAGAACAGCGGGGTGAGGGTGCCGGTGACACCGAAGTGGGTGCGCAGCTGGTGCGCGGTGAGCGCTTCGGCGGGCACCTCGTTGGGCAGGCAGATGACCATCGTGGCGATGGTCGGCGGCGGCGTGACCGTCGCGGGCACGATGGTGATGGTGGCCTTCGCGGGGGCCTGTGGGCGCGGCTGCGCCTGGGCGGCCTTCGCGGGGGCCTGTCGGATGGGGGTGGTGGGCACACGGCTGCCGTGAGCGGTCAGTGGGGTGCCATTGGCAGCGGACATGGTGAGGTCCTCCTTTGAGTGGGGTGATGAGGTGTCGGGGCGCGCGGATCTGACCGGCTCACCGGGATCGTGGGTCGGAGTCAGGTCGGCGGGCAGGTCGCGCGTGGGCGCGGAGGTGACCAGGCCACTGGGTTCGTGGGTGAGGTCGGTGGTGCGGGGCGCGTGGTGCGCTGGTGCGGGTGGTTGGGTGCGACCGTGGGGGTCGCCGCGGGTGCGCGTGCCGACCGGCGTAGGCGGGTGGGCGTGGCGTACCGGATGTGCGGCGAGGATCCCTGCGGTGGGACCGAACCGGGTGGAGATATGTGGGTGATGTAGTGCCGTGAACGGTAGCCCGGGGCACTCACAGCGGCGGTTAGCCGCCGCAGCCGTCGGCAGGTGGGTTGACCTGCACTGTGAGAGATCAACAGCCGCTGCGGGTGTTTCTGGTGTGAGTGGCTGTGAGTCGCTGTGAGTGGCGGGCCCGCTCACAGACGCCCCGCTGAGACCAGAGCGCCCCGGCCGCCGATGAGGGTGCGGGTGGGGCGGTGACCTGCGCTGTGAGCGGCTGTGAGCGAGCCGGCGAGCTGTCAGACGTCGTCGGGACGGTGGGTTGTCAGTGGATGAGACGGGGTGGGGATCCGGGTCGGCCAGGCGAGGTCGGCGATCTGGTCGACGTCGGGTGCGGGTTCGCCGAGGTCGGCCAGGTCCAGCAGCCGGCGCGGCGCGTCGTCCGCACCGACGACCAGCCAGACGGCATCGGCCGCGCAGGCCCCGTCAGGCACGCTGTCGCGGGCAGCGGTGGCCACCGGCACCGGGCTGCGCATACCGGTCAGCAGGTCGTGCAGAGCGCGTTCTTGGGCGGTGTTGGGCAGCCAGAACAGCACCGGCCAGGCGGGGCCGCCCATGGCGGCGTGGACGGTGTAGCTGCTCACCTTGTTCAGCAGCACGCGGGGCCGCTCGAGGCCACTGTCAAACTCGGCGAAGAACGCCACTCGACGGTCTCCTTCGCTGAACACGCCGTGCCCGTCCGGACGAACCGGGGAGAGCAGTGTGGTGTCGAACGCGCCTGGCTCAGCGCACCGTTGCTCCGACCACCACCGCTCTAGCTGCGCCTGCGGGGCAGTACGTGCCCGCCCGGCGAGGTCGGTGAAGAACTGGTTGACCCCCAGCAGGTGATCCAGCGTCCGACTGGCGGCCAGTCGGCGCTTGCGCACCACCGTTTGCCCGGCTCGAGGCGGTGTGTGGTCTCGGGTCGCGGCGACGCATTCCGCGCCGATCTGGTCGAGGACGTAGTGCCAGGGATACGAGCCGCCGCCGGCCCGCAGCGGCCGGAACCGGTCCACGAGGCCGAGTTGGTGCAGCTTCAGCAGCCGCCGCTGGGCGAAGTCGAGCGACCCGAACAGGGCATGGCTGATCTGGAACGTGGTGAGAACCTTGTGATCGGATAGCCAGTCGAGAAGCAGACGATCACGATCGGTGAGTTGAGCTTGGACACGCAGAACACGGTCTTGGCTTTTACGCATGGCGATTACCCCCACAGGAGAGACCCCTGAGGGTCTTTTGCAGCAGAGCGGATTGGTCGGCGCACCGGCGGTGCGCTGCGGATGTCGCCCGTCGGGGCGGTCGGTCTCGGTATCCGCCTCTACACGCACACCCACACCGCCCCCAAGCCGTGGCGCGGCACCGACGCCAACACGAGGGCCGCTGGCGGGCCGTTGACCGCGGCAGGCCGAGGTCGTCGCGGTCTTCGGTGGTGGCGGGGTGCCGAGGTCTGGGGTGCGGACCTGCGGTCGGTGACGTGGCGGGTGTGGTTCTGGCCGTCGCGACGGCGGCGGCGTCGTGCTGGCCACTGTCGACGCCGGTGACGGCGGTGAAAGCCCCTCGTGCGGTGGCTCGTTGTGGGGCGAGGTGTTGCCTCGGTGCGCCCTCCGCCGGGTGCGGCAGGTGGGTTGTCCTCGGCCGGCGAGGGTGCCGGGACAGTCGGTGAACGGTGAGCGGTCGGCCGGCCCTGTACAGATGGGTCGGCGGTGTCCAGTGTGGCTCGGATGGCTGGCATTCGGGAGTCGATGATCGCGCTGACATGTGAGTGTCCTCGGGAAGAGAGAAGTCGATGGCGCCTCGGGTGAGGGACCTGTAATCGCGTAGTAGTGCTGTCTGGGCCAGGGACGTGTTGTCCTCCTTTCGCGAAGCTGGATGCGCTGGGCGTCGGCGACGAGGAACCCGGATCCGTCATCGGCCCGCTGGGTGCCCGTGGTCGCGCCTGCGGGGCAGGGGTGCGCCCGTCAGGGCCGGCGCGAGGGGTGGCCAGCTGTTTTGTCGTTGCGGGTGTCGCCGCCGCGTCGCCGGCTGTCGTCCTTGTTCGGCTGCGACAACTGCTCGACGAGATCGTCGATGGCGCTGGTGTCCTGTGGCTCGACCTTGCGCGCAGCGGTCTGCCGGATGACGGTGGCGGCACCGACGACGGGTTTCGGGGGACGGGTGCGCATGGTGAACGCCGGAGCCTGGCGCCCATCGGTGATCAGGCGGGCCACCGCGGTGTAGGCATCAAGGTGGGTCAGGTCGTGCTCGTCGAGTTCGGGCAGGGTGTGCCTGGCCAGCACGGCGGCGTCCTCCGGCGCGCAGGAGAAGTAGATCTTGTTGCGGGCGTTCGCTGACGCGGCGGCGAGGAGGTCCTTGGGGAACTGGGCGAGGTCCTGGTGGGACAGGACCAGCGACAGCCGGTACTTGCGGGCCTCGGCGAGCATCGTGTCCAGGCTGTTGGCGAGGGTGAGGAAGTTCTGCGCCTCGTCGATGATCAAAGTGGCGTCGCGGCGCTGGTCGGGTGCGATGCGAGCGCGGGCGGTGGCGGCCTGCCACACCTGCGCCAGGATCAGCGAACCCAGCAGTTTGCTGGTGTCCTCCCCCAGTTGGCCCTTGGGGATGCGCACCAGCAGCGCCCCGCCGTCGAGGATCTGGCCGATGTCGAAGCTCGACTGGGGGAAGCCCATGGTGCGTTTGACGAAGTCCCGGAGAAGGAAGGCGCGCAGGCGGGCGAGGACGGGTCCGATGACCTGGGCGCGTAGGGCGGGGTTTAGTTCGTCGTACCACTGCCAGAAGCCCTGCAGTCCGGCCGGGTCGTCGAGCTGGACGGTCATGGCGGAGCGGAACTGCGCCGAGTTGAGCAGCGGTGGGATGTGCTGCAGGGTGACGTTGGCGTGCCGCAGCAGAGTGAGGCAGGCCACCCGCATGACGTCGTCCATGCGCGGTCCCCACGCCTTCGAGAAGATGCTCCCGAAGATCGACACGAGGTTGTCGACGACCAGGTCGGGATCGTCGCCCGATAGGGGGTTGATCGTCGGCGGGTTGGGCTGATCGGGGTCGAAGAGCACCACCCGGTCCGCCACCTCGGCGGGTAGCCGGTCGAGGATGTCCAGGACCAGGTCGCCGTGCGGGTCGATGACGACAGTGCCGCGACCGGCGATGATGTCGTCGACGGCCATGTTCACCAGCAGCGTTGTTTTGCCGCTGCCCGTCGATCCGATCACATGGGTGTGGTACCGGGCGTCCGGCACCGCGAGGGCCACGGCGTGGCCGTCGACTTCCGCGTCGCCGAGGACCTTCTCACCGCGACCGCCGGAAGACACCGCGACCGGTGCCGGCATCGACTTGGCCCTTGCGCGGTCCAAGCCGGGCACCGCCAGGTCGCGAGGAAGAGAGGCGAGCACGGCCAGCTCCGGGGTGCAGGTGAGAAAGCCTGCCCCAAGGCGCCGTTGGGCGATAACCGCAGCTGGCGACGACATGCGCACGCGGTGGGTGACCCGGTTGCGGCCGGAGTACACGGCGAACGCCGCCGCGATCGTGTCCGCTGTGCCCCGCAGTCGCGGACGCTGGTCGGTGTTGGCGCGGTGGGTGTCCTTACCGACGGCGTAACGCACGGCGGTCTCCCACAGCGGGTGGGCGATCTTGTCGAGGATGGCGCGCACGTCGCGTTCCACGCTCGGATCCCGGCGGGCCGTCGGCGTGGCGCGGGTGGTGCTGGCGGAGCGCCCGGGTAGGAACGCCTCGATGAGCCAGAGCAGCGGGGCGGCCGGGTTGATGGTGGGCAGGGCGGTCGTGCCGTCGCGCAGCCGGCTCGCGGCGCGGCGGGCCCGTTGCACGCGGCGTGTGGTGGCGGGGCGGGTGAGGATCTGCACGCAGGCGTGCTCGTCGGCGCGCAGGCTGGAGCCTGCGGACATCAGGGCGCGCAGCGGGTCGTTGTCGTGGTCGGTGCGCAGCGGCAGCCATTCGGCGGCGGTGGGCAGCAGGTGCCCGCCCACGGCGGCCGTGTCGAGAGGGATCGGTGGGCCGGGGTTGTCATCGGTGGTGCAGGCGGCGCCGGGCCACGCGGCGCGCACGGCGGCTTCAACGGCGCCGGGTGGGACGGTGCCGGGCACCCACACGCCGATCAGCAGCCGCCGCCCAGTCCAGGTGTACTGCCACACGACGTGCGGGCTGCCGTAGAACAGCCGCCGCCGCCGCGAGGGGGTGAGGGTGCCGGCCAGGTTGGACCACAGCGCGGCGCTGCTGTGCGGGTCCACCTCGGGTGGCGGGGCGATGGTCACCAGGCGCGCGCCGTCGGCGTGATGGCGGTGTCGCCACATGGCGAGGAGGTTGCGGGCCGCCACGAAGGCGACCAGCGCGCTCGCGGCGACCGCGAGGAGCCACGGTCGCTGCGCCGCCCACTCGGCGGCGTCGAGCAGGAATCGAGTCGCGCCCGTGGGGGGCGCGATGCTTGTGGGCGGGGCGATACCTGTGGGGGGTGCGCTGGGTGCGGGAACGGTGGCGAGGTGGGCGGTGAGGTTCACAGGTCCTCCTCGTCGTCGAGGCCGGCCAGGTCGCCGGGGCGGGTGGTGGCGAGTTGGTGTTCGCTGTCGGAGGCGATCGCCTCGAAGCTGGTGCGGTTGGTGCCGGAGATCAGCAGGCCGGTGCCGACGCGGGCGGCGAGCAGCAGCCGGCGTTCGCCGGCGGTGAGGCCAAACGCGTCGCCGATGGCGTCGATGGCCTGCGGGGCCTGCTTGAGCAGCACCTGGGTGGCGGCGTTGGCGACGACGGCTTGCCCGAGGTCGGTGCCGAGGACGTCGGCGACGTCTTGGGTGATCACGGCCAGGCCGGCGTGACGTTTCCGCGCGGCTTTCGACATGCGGAACAGAAAGCGGGCGCCTTCGCCGTCGCGCATGAGCAGCCACGCCTCGTCGACCACGACCAGTCGCCTGGTCTCTGACCGGCCGGGTGCGTCGACCTGCCGCCAGATCGCGTCGAGGGCCAGGAGGGTGCCGACGGTGCGCAGTTCGTCGGGCAGTTGCCGCAGCGACCACACGACCAGGTGCCCGTCGAGGCGGGTGGTGGAGGGGCCGTCGAACAGCTGGGAGAACGATCCCTGCACCCACGGTGCGAGGCGGGCGGCGAGCTGCCCGGCGGCCGGATCGCTGTCGTCGTCCAGGCGAGCGGCGAGGTCGCGCAGCAGCGGCGCGGGCCGGTGGTGGGTCGCCGGGTCGGCGGTGATGCCGGCGTGGCGGTAGACGGCGAGGATCGCCCGGTCGAGCGCCGCGCGTTCGGCCGGTGGCGGTTGGTGGCCGACTAGGACGGCGATGAGGGTGTGTAGGAACAGCCCGCGGCGGGTCAGCACGTCGGGTCGGGTGTCCCCGGCGGGCAGATCCAGGGGGTTGATCTTCACGCCGGTGGCGCCGAGGCGCACCACCGTGCCGCCGACGGCGTCGGCGAGGCGCAGGTATTCGTCTTCGGGGTCGATGACGGCGATCTGCACCTGTTGGTAGAGGTTGCGCAGGATCTCCAGCTTCACGAAGTAGCTCTTGCCGGCGCCGGAGCGGGCTAGGACGACGGAGTTGTGGTTTTCCTGCGCCCAGCGGTCCCACCACACGATGCCCTGCGAGTCGGGGTTGACGCCGTAGAGCACTCCGCCTTCGGCGGGTGGGTCGCCGGGCAGCGGTGCGGGCAGGTCGGCCGAGGCGAGGGGGAACGCGGCGGCGAGGGCTTGGGTGTCCATGGTGCGGCGCATCTGCAGCGAGTCCGTGCACAGGGGCAGGGTGGTGGTCCATCCGGCGAGGTGGCGCCAGGTCGCGGGCTGTACCTCGATGAGCGTGGACGCGGCGGCGGCCTTCACCTGCGCGCAGGCCTGCAGTAGTTCGTCCTCGGTGCGGGCGTGCACGGTCAGGTACAGCCCGACGCGGAACAGTTTCGCCGCGCCGCGGGCCAGGCGCTGGGCCAGGTCGGCGGCGTCCTCGGCCGCCGCCTCGACGTAGGGGTCGGGCAGCTTCCCGCTCTCGGCGCCGGCCCGACGGGTGGACTCGAAGCGGGCGCGCTGGTTGCGCAGCCGGGACGCCGCGATCGGTGCGGGCAGCGGGTCGATGTGCAGGGCCAGGTCGAGGCGGCCCGGCCAGGACAGCAGCGGCTCCAGCCAGGCGTGGCCGACCTCGGCGGGGTAGCCGGTGACGACGAGGGTCGCGGCGTACCCGTCGCCGACGCGCAGCATCCGCGGGGTCACCTCCACTGAGGCGGGCGTGACGGCGCCCGCCAGCGACGACGGCGGGCGGACGCCGCCAGTACCGGCGCGGGGGCGTTTACGGAGTTTCATCAGCGTGCCTTCTTCCTGGTGTCGGGGCGGGTGTCTGGGCCGGTGATGACGGCGTCGGGGGCGGCGAGCCCACCTGGGCGAGAGGGCCGGTACGGGTCGGCCGCTGCGGCGATCGCCGCGGTGACCGCCGCCCCGTCCAGGGCGCGGGTGGTGACCCCGAGGCCAGACAGAGACCGGACGGTGTCGTCGGCGCGTCGGCGCGCCGCGTGGTCTCCGCGTTCGCCCGCGCTGCTGCGGGTGACGATGAGGACCTGTCGGCGCAGCGGATCCCGCCGGGTCGCGAGGTCGTCGAGGAAGCTGGCGTGATCGGCCGCCGCGTCTACCAGCGCCGGGTGAGGCAGCGATTCCACGGCCTGCGACAGCGTGTTGGCGGCGGAGTGCAGGTCGACCGGCTGCGCGGACACGACGATCTGCGTCGGCGTGGACAGGCTGTTGAGCCAGCGGCCGAACGTGTCGACCAGGGCGGCCTGCTCGTCGGCGGTGCGTAGCGCCAGGTTGACGCTGGTCGCGGCGACCATCGCCGCCCGCGCCCCGCCCAGGTGGATTTCTCCCTCGTCGTCGATCGCGTCGGCGGGCAGCGTCAACGGTGCCGGCACCATGACTCTGCTCTTCGGTGCCTGGACCCAGTCCGGCGTCGTCGACGTCGTGTCCGTCGTCGACAGCGCCCGGGGCGCCCGGGCGTGCCGGACGGCGGCGAGCAGCCACACGTCCAGCGGCAGGCCGTCGCGGCGGCCGACGGCGACACCGAACACGAGGCCGCCGAGGACCACTGCGGCGCCGACGAGGACCAGCGCCGGCACGAGGTGGTGCAGGGCACGCCACGCGCCGTAGAAGGCCAGGGCGGCGACGGCGAGGATCGCCAGCTGACGGAAGGTCAGCCCATAGAGCACCTTGTCCGGGGCGTCCACGTCGGATGGCATCCGCGCACGGCCTGCCTCGGTGCGGTCGATGGCGGTCATCGGCGCACCGCCCTCAGCCCGCGGCCGAGGCCGGGAATCGAGCGGGTGGCCTGCTGCACCACGACCACTCGCACCGCGGCGCCGATCATGTTCGCGCCGCGGCCGTTGCCGGTGGAGATGAAGCTTTTCATCATCGCGGGCACCCGCAGGGTGGTCCACAGCATGACCATCACGACGAACAGGTTGATCACCCCGCCCGGGTCGACCGGCAGCCCGAGCACGGGCAGCAGGTTGTCGGGGTCGGTGAGCATCCACTGCCCGGCGTAGAGGGTGAAGCCCTGCACGATCGGCACCGCGAGGGTCCCGGCGTAGGCCTTCCACCACATTCGGGCTATCGCATCGGTCTGCGGCAAGGCGTGACAGGCCAGCACGAGCGGGGCGAACGCTGTCAGGACGAGCACGGTCGCGAAACGTACGATCACGCTGAACGCGGTGGAGGCCAGCAGCACCGCGATGATCGCCACGCAGACCACGAACAGCAGCACCGCGGTCTTGTCCTGCCCCGCACTGATGTGCGTCTTGATTGCCCGCAACGCGCCGTCGCTGTCTCCCTCAGCAGTGGTCAGGGCGCCGGTGAGGGCATTGGCGAGATCGATGAGCATGCCGCACCACAACTGGCTGAAGTGGGCGGCGACGAATCCCACGATCAGCCGAGGGAGCAGGTCCTTGACTGTGTATTGGGAGCGTTCGTCGCCGCCGCCGGTCATGGTGAGCACGCCGGCGGCGACGAACGCCAAGACGAACACGGTGTCCACGACGAGGATCGAACGGCCGGTCAGGGCCTGCACCTGCGGCAGGGCGGTGACGTCCGGGGTGATCAGCAGCGCGCTGCTGATCACCCCGATCAGGGCATCGAGGGTCGCCAGGATTGCCGCGGCGAGCCAGTCGAGAATCTGGCCGAGCAGGTAATTCATGACGGCGGTCCGACGATGCCCTTAACGACCCCAAGCAGGATCGGGGCTAGCACGGCGAGGCCGTAGCCGATCAGGGCGTTCTTCAGCGCGCTCTTGGCCTTGTCGACCTGCGCGGGGTCACCTCCAGCGGTTGCCCAGTAGACGCCGGCGAGGACGAGGAAGAGGGTGGCGACGGCCGCGAGGATGCCGATCAGCCATGCCTGCAGGTTGGCGATGACGGTCGGCAGGTCGTTCGCCGCCAGGACAACTTCCACGCCGGTGTCGGCGTACGCGGCGGCGGGCACGGACAGAAACAGCAGCACCTCGCCGGTCACGGCGGCAACGCGGCCGACCTGACGGGCGGTGCGGGAGCGGGTGAGGGCACGAAGACGTGCCGGAATGCGGGACATTGAGCGTTCACCTCCGGCCCCGGCCGGGTGAGGGCGGGGCGGTTGTCGGCGGTCCGGGTGGGTGGACCGCCGCCAGAGGGGCGCGGGCGCGGACAGCGCCTCGAAGCACGACCGTCCCCGGGAGGAGCACGTCCTCCCTTATCGGGTAGCGATCTGTTCGGTGTGGTGTCAGCGCACCAAATTGCGCGGCACCCGGAGACGTCCGGTGCATGGGGCGGCCCGGTGTGGGCCCGGCCCTCTGGCGGCGGGCGGGACCGTCACGCCCACTTGATGGCGGGTGAAGTGGTCTCGCACTTGTAAACCGCCGCCTGTGTGCTCTGGCGAACGCCTGTCGTTCTCACAGCGACTCACACGGACTCACAGCCGCTCACACACAGCAGGTCTTCTCGCGCCTGACCTGCACTTTGTCGATTTCTGCTCCGAAGGCCGGTTCTCTGAGTCGAGATGATCTGGGCGCCGGTGCTTCTTCCCCGGCGCTTCATTGGGTGGAGGCGTTCCCGCGACAGGTTCTCAAGCCCTGTCCGGGGGATGCCGTCGGCGCAGCGTGGACATGGCCGCGGCGCCCGCACCGGGGATCCGGTGGGGCGCCGCGAGAACGCGTGCGGGGCGGGTCTCAGGCGGCGGCTGCCGCCTGACTCGTGTCCTGACGGGCAGGGCGGCGGCTGGCAGCACGCAGTTTGCTGCGCCGTTCAGCCTGTGCGGCGAGGGCCTTAGCGGCCTGTGGGGATGCCGTCCCGGTGAGTAGGCCCGAGGCGAGGGCTTCGGCGATGCGGGTATCGATGCGCCCCAGTCGCATCCGTAGGGCATCGGTGCTCAGGCCCCGCAGCGCGGCGATCGGTTCGATCGCCCGCCGGCCGAGCCGCACGTCGATGTAGGACTGCTCGTCGTCGGCGTCGAGGATGCCGAGCCGTACGGCGCGGTTGATCAGCACGTCGGGATGACCGTAGGGGATCTGAGGGGTGCGCGGGCCGATGACGTGCTCGATGTCCTCGACGGGCGTGAACTCCGCGGCCTGCTGGCGCAGCTTGTACCCGGCGCGCCAGCCGGCGCGGCACAGCCCGGCGTACGGGGCGGGCCGGGCGAGATCCACGTGATCGCGCAGCGCTACCAGGAAGCCGGAGAGGACCTCCGCCTCGATGTCGTCGGGGTCGCCGGGGTAGCCGTTGCACAGCTGACGGGTGTAGCGGCGAAGCGCCGGCAGGGCCATACCGACCGCGCCGATGACCCACTGCGGCCCGTCCAGGCGGGCACGGCGGATCATCTCGGCCCACACCGCGTCGCGCGCCTCGAAGGACGTGCGATGCGCCAGCAGCCAGTCGCGCACCGCCAGCACCGTCATGACACCCGCCGGTAGGCCGACGTCCGGGCCGAGCTGGTCGAGGTCGATCGACAAGGGCGCGGGGTCGCAGGTCAACGCCGTGAACGCCACCTCGGCGGCGTCCAGCGGGGACTGCGGCCACTGCGTTGAAGTCGTGCTCATGATTGCCACTCCTCGGAGTCGATCTCGGTGTCGCCGCCGATCTGGGCGACGTCTGAGCAACCGATTACGTCATGCGTGGCTCACAGACGCTCACAGCGCAGGTCAGCGCTCTTCTGCCGCTGTTAGAGGTGCTCCTCACTCCGGTGAGGTGGCTGCGCGTCGGTGCCGCCTTCGGTGGTGGCGCTCGTTGTCGCGCGACCCGCTGACCAGGGCTGTGAGTGAGAATCCAACCCATGCGGCCCCGGTTTTCACCGCGCTCCTCACAGCGGCAGTCTTGCCGCTCACAGCCGCTCACAGCCGCTCACAGTGGCCCGTCGTGCCGCTCACAGCCGCTCACAGTGGCCCGTCATGCCGCTCACAGCCGCTCACAGTCGCTCACAGCGGCCTCCCGAGACGTCTGTACGACGACGGAGTCATCGACACGTCGTCGCGCCGCGTCCGGGTGTCGTCCGAACGGCGTCGGGGCGGGTCCCCGCAATCCTGTCCGGCACGGACGTGGCCGTGGCCGAAGTGACATGACGACCGCGCGCTCAGCGTGTCATCAAGGCCATCTTCCGAGCGCCGCCGCCGTGGCCGGCACCCCCCTGCCACAGTGACAATGTCAACGATCGACCTCGATTCCTTTGGACAGATTGACAACGCCTGCGACCAACAGGTTGCCGCGGCGGCGCCGCGACCGTCGGCGATGACACCGTCCCATGGCAGGCGGTCATCCTGGCATTGAGCTTTGTCGTTGACATTTTGTCCGCAGATGCTTGTGAGCAGGACGTTGACATCGGTCACGCGTGCGTGCGGCATTCGACGGCGCGGTGCCGGACGCGGTCGCGGCCACGCCGTCGCTGGCCGGCGATGACGCCGCCTGTGGCGCTGCGGCGCGTCAGCCCGGCCACTTTGTCGGACAGGGCAAGGACGGCTTTAGGGCTGTCACCACGGGTCGCATCAGCGCGCTGCGGACAGTCTGTCATCGGCTCATGTCATCGCCGGTAGTCGATGGCCAGGCATGACGCGGTGCGGCTGCGCTGTCGTGTGCCTCGCTGCCAAGTCATCGCCCACGGGGCGTCTGTGCGGTGGGCGGGAGGTATCCACCGGCGGCGGCGCGCAGCACGGTCGCCGTCGTGTTGTGAGCGGCTGTGAGTTTGACAGGCGTTCGCCAGAGCACACAGGCGCGGGTTTACAAGTGTCAGCGCACTGCATGCGCGGCGTGGAGCCGACACCACATGAGCGAGCACACGCCGCAGAACCACCAGCACCCCATCCACCCCGTCGACCCGCGCGCGGTCGACCCGACCCTGATCGACGTGGTCGCCGGCGACCCGCCGGTGCCTGTCACCGTGTGGCGCACCGCCCACGACCCGGCCGACGCCGGGCGTAGCCTCGGCGCCCGGCTGGCCTACCGGCTCGTCGCCGCCTACACCCGCCCCGGCGAGGTCGTGGTCGACCTCACCGCCGATCACACCCTGAGCGCCGTGTGCGCCGCGGGTGGCCGGCGGCACCACCCGGGCTGGTTCACCGACGCGTCCAATCTGATCATCGGACCGGCCACCCCGCCGGCGCGAACCGATCCCGCCGCCCTCGACGGCGACGGCGACGGCGACGGCGAGGGCGAGGGCGAGGGCGACGGCCTTCCGGACATGACCGCATGGTTCGGCGACGACCTCACCGACGGGCAACCGCCCACCGATCGCACCACCGCAGCAGACGGTCTCACCTCCCTCGGCGAGGCGACGAGCCTTGTCGTGGCATGCTGGCCCCTCGATGCCGACGGCACCACCAACAGGGTCCGGCTGGCGTGGCTGCTGAGCGCGTGCGCGCGGCTGCTGCGCCCCAGCGGCTGCCTCGTCCTGGTCGTCACCGTCCCCACCGCCACAGCCGGCGGCCCGGAGGACTTCACCCCGGTGGCCACCGCCGCCGCGCAGGTGGGCCTGGGCTACCTGCAGCACATCGTCGCCGTCGGCGCCGACACCGACGGCGACGCCTTCGTCTACCACGTCACCGACGAGGAACTGCTCACCCTGACCCATCCGCAGTGGGTGGCGCACGTGCGGGTCCATGCGGACCTGCTGGTGTTCTCGCCCGCAAACAAGGGGCGCGAGCAGGGACACGACGGCGGTGAGGGCCGTGGCTGAGCACACTGCTTCTCCCTTCGACTCGCAGGAGCCGACCCAGGACTCAATGCTGGGCGATCGTGCTCAGCGGCGCCACCCCGCGCAGCCGGAAGGTCTGTCGGTATGGGCGACCGCCCAGCGGACCGGGCCGGTCCAACGCCGAGGCCGGTATGTGCCTGAGTCGGTTAAACACCCGGCCCGGATGCTCCCGGCGATCGCCGCGCACGCCGTGCACGCCTACACCCAGCCTGGGGACCTCGTCCTCGACCCGATGTGCGGGATCGGCACTACCCTCGTCGAGGCCATCCACGCCGGCCGCGACGCCATCGGCGTGGAGTACGAGCCGCGCTGGTCCAACATCGCCGACGCCAACATCACCCACGCCCACCACCACGGCGCCACCGGACGGGCGTCGGTGGTCCGCGGCGACGCCACCCGCCTGTCCGCCCTCCTGCCCGCCGCCCTGACCGGACAAGTCGCCTTGGTGGTCACCTCCCCGCCGTACGGGCCGACCGTGCACGGCCTGGTCCGACCCGGCGAGGACGGGGTCGCGAAGTTCGACAACGCCTACAACGACGGCGCCGACCGCGGCAACCTCGCCTACCGCGACCTCACCGGCCTCGCCGACGGGTTCGAGCAGATCCTGCGCGGCTGCGCCGGCCTGCTGCGCCCCGGCGGCACCGTCGTGGTCACCGCCCGACCATGGCGCAAGCACCGGCAGCTGGTCGACCTGCCCAGCGCCGTGATCGCCGCCGGCGTCCGCGCCGGCCTGACGCCCACCGAACGGTGCGTCGCGCTACTCGCGGCAGTGCGCGACGGGCAACTCGTCGCCCGGCCATCGTTCTTCCAACTCCAAGCCGTGCGCAAGGCCCGCGCCGGCGGCACCCCGCTGCACCTGATCACGCACGAGGACGTGCTGATCTTCCGCCGGCCGGCCGGCGACCCGGGTTCACCAAGCCCGCACACCCCCGAGGGCGGGGTGATCGCGTGAACGCACCCACCCACCGGTACCTGAGCCTCGGCGCCGGAGTGCAGAGCTCCACCGTCCTGCTGTTGGCCGCACGCGGTGAGATCCCTGCCTTCGACGCGGCGATCTTCGCGAACACGGGCTGGGAACCCACTGGGGTCTACGCCCATCTGCGCCGACTGGAGCAGCTGGCCGCAGGATCGGGAATTCCGGTCGTGCGGGTCGCGGCGGGTGACATCCGCCGCGACGCCCTCGACCCGGCCCACCGCTTCGCCTCGATGCCCCTGTTCACCCTGGGACCCAACGGTGAACGAGGGATGGCGCGCCGGCAGTGCACGGGCGAGTACAAGATCAAACCCATCAAGGTGGAGGTGCGGCGCCGCCTCGGCTACCCGCACCCCACCCGAGTCCCCGCCGGTGTGATCGCCGAGATGGCGATCGGGATCAGCCTCGACGAGATCGGCCGGGCCCGCGACGCCGACGTCGCCTACATGCGCAACACATTTCCGCTGCTCGACCTCGGGTGGCGACGCCAGGACTGCCTCGCCTACCTCACCGCGCACGGGCTGGGGGACACCCCTCGAAGCGCGTGCATAGGTTGTCCGTTTCGCACCGACTCCGAGTGGGTGCGGCTGCGCCGCGACGACCCGGCCGGGTGGGCCGACGCGGTGGCGTTCGACGCGGCGATCCGCCACGGGTCGGCGCGGGCCAACGCCGCCGGGCAGCCCCTGCGGGGCCAGTTCTTTCTGCACCGCCAGCGCGTCCCCCTCGACCAAGTCACCCTCCGCCCCAGAGGTGAGGCGGGAACGGATGTGCCGGGGTGCGGGCCGTGGACCTGCCCGCACACCGACCCACCGATCGATTCGGCGGCGACGCCGAGACGGGAGGTGCGCCATTGAGCAGCACCTCCCTCCCCGCATCGGATCGGTCTGCACCGGCTACGGCGGCCTCGACATGGCCGTCGAGCTGGTGCTCGGCGGCCAGCTCACCTGGTACGCCGAAACCGACCGACACGCCGCCACCGTCTGCGCCCACCACTGGCCTGACGTACCGAACCTCGGCGACATCCGCGCCGTCGACTGGCACACCGTCCCGCGCGTCGACATCCTTACCGCCGGATTCCCCTGCCAGGACATCAGCAACGCGGGCAAGCGCGCTGGCATCACCGGAGCGCACTCCAGCCTGTGGAGCGCTGTCGCTGACGCCGTTCGCGCGCTTCGACCGCCGATCGTCTTCGTGGAGAACGTCGCCGCGCTCCTCCGCCGCGGCTTCGACGTCGTCGAAGCCGACCTGGCCGCGCTCGGGTACGACACGAGCTGGACATGCCTACGCGCATCCGACGTCGGCGCCGCTCACCGCCGGGATCGACTGTTCCTGCTGGCCACACCCCGAGAGCTATGGGCCGGGGGTGCGGACGTTGCCGACGCCGTGCGCCCGTGACGGCAAGGGCCCCGGGCACCAGTACGGGCTGCCCGACCTGATCGAGCCGTCCGGCTCCACCCATGGCCTGCTGCCTACCCCCACCGCGGTGGCGTACGGGTCGAACAAATCCCCGTCCACGGGAGCGGTTCGCCGGCCCAGCCTGGCCGGCATCGCCGGGCAGCTTATGCCCACCCCGACGGTGGCCGACAGCCGATCCTCGGCCAACGTCACCGCCCGCCGCGTCACCCCAATCGATCACCAGGGCCGGACCCTGACCGACGCCACCCGGCTGCTGCCCACCCCACGAGCCAGCGACACCGGCACCCCCGGACGTAAGGCGGGGGCCGGTTTCCGGCCCCCGCTGTCGCAGGTACTGCTGCCCACCCCAAGGGCCACCGACGGAGCGAAAGGTTGCCCGGGACAGCGCGGCTCACACGGCGATCTCACCCTGCCGTCGGCGGCGGTTCGAGTTCCCACCCGCACCCTGCCCACTCCCCGCGCGTCCGACGGACGCGGCCCCGGACGCCACGGCGACGGGGGCGCGGACCTGCGCACCACCGTCGCCGGTCTCGGTCACCTCGACGAGGACCGGTGGGGCGGCTACGCCGCCGCCATCGCCCGCTGGGAACTGCTGCTCGGCCGCCCCGCGCCAGGGCCCACCCAGACCGGGCAGCACGGCAAGCCCGTGCTCGCCCCACCGTTCGTGGAATGGCTGATGGGCCTCAACGCAGGGCACGTCACCGACCCGGCGCTGGGCCTGCCGCGCACTCTCGCGCTGCGGGTCCTGGGCAACGGCGTCGTCCCGCAACAAGCAGCAGCCGCGCTGCGGCTACTGCTGTGCCCGCACCGCTGGCAGGCGCCGTCATGACCCTAGACGACAACGCGGCGAGCCTGGCCGACTACCAGTACCACCAGGGAGGGCCGGTCACCCTCTACCTCGGTGACACCCGACGGGTTCTGACCGCCATGTCCGACGCGTCCGTGGACTGCGTCGTCACCTCACCGCCGTTCTGGGGCCTGCGCGACTACGGCACGGGCCGCTGGAGCGGCGGCAACCCTGACTGCCCGCACGACGCACGGCGTCGGGTCGACGGCGTCACCTGCCAGCGATGCCCTGCCCGATGGTGCGATGCGCAGTACGGACTCGAACCCACGCTCGATGAATACGTGGACCGGCTGGTCGACGTATTCGCCCAGGTGCGGCGGGTGCTCACCCCCGGCGGCACGTGCTGGCTCAACCTCGGGGACAGCTACAGCAGCGCCTCCGGCGGCGCACCCCAAGCAGGCCAGCCACAACGCGCAGGCCGCCGACCGGCGCGCCCCCGCGCGCAGGACACCCTGGCGGCGAAGAACCTCCTCGGCGTGCCCTGGCGGGTCGCGTTCGCGCTGCAAGCCGACGGCTGGTGGCTGCGCAACGCGATCATCTGGTCCAAGACCAACCCGATGCCCGAGTCCGTCCGTGACCGCCTGTCCACCACCTACGAACTGCTGTTCCTACTCACCCCGTCACCCACCTACTACTTCGACCTCGACCCCATCCGGATACCCCTGATCCACCCAAGGGCCGCCGACGGAACCCGAATCATCGGCGGCGCCCGCAAAGGCGCCACCGGCGGAATCGGCGCGACCGCCCGCCGCCGAGGCGCGAGCGCCTACGGCAGCAAGTACAGCGCCACTGACACCACCGAGCCACGCGCCGCGGCGGGCAACCTCAAACCGCTCGGACACGCCCACACCGCCGCGCACCAGAAGGGCCGTAACCCCGGGGACGTGTGGCGCATCGCCACCCGCCCCTACCGCGGCTCCCACATCGCCCCGTTCCCCATCGACCTGCCACTACGGGCGATCGCCGCCGGCTGCCCAGCCGGCGGCGTGGTCCTCGACCCGTTCTCCGGCGCCGCCAGCACCGGCCTGGCCGCGATGCAACTCGGCCGGCGCTACATCGGCATCGACATCGCCGAGCAGTTCCACCGCGAGGCCATCACGCGACTGCACCCACACCTGGGGCAGGACACGAGGTGAGTCTGCGCCTCGTGCCGGTCACCTTCGCCCAGGCCGGCCAGTTCATCACCGACTGGCACCGCCACCACCGCCCACCCCGAGGACACAAATTCTCGATCGGCATCGCCGAGGACGACGTTCTCGTCGGGGTGGCGGTGGTCGGCCGGCCCGTCGCGCGGATGCTCGACGACGGCCACACCCTCGAAGTCACCCGCGTCGCCGTCGCCGACACCGCGCCGAACGGCTGCAGCATGCTCTACGGCGCCGCCTGGAGAGCCGCGAAAGCCCTCGGCTACCGACGGTTGGTCACCTACACGCAGCAGGGCGAGTCCGGAGCCAGCCTGCGGGCGGCTGGGTGGTGCATCGTCGCCGCCCGGCCGCCCACACTCGGCTGGTCACGCGCTGCCCGACCCCGCAGCGACCACGGCGTCGATCATATCGCCCGACTCCGCTGGCAGCCGCCGCCCTGACCCTGCCACCGGCCTTCCCAACGCCTCAACCAGCCACCCCGTGGTGGGCGCCCGTCGAGATTCGATGAGGCGCCCACCAGCTGCTGCCACACACCATCGAAGGAACGTCTTTTGTCATCCTTGATCTCTGCCATCTCCACTCATCCCCTGCTGACGCGGCGTGGTCTCGCCGCGCTAGCGGCGATCGTCGCGTTCGTCGCCACGAACCCGGCGGCGCTCGTCGCCCAAGACGGCCTGAAGGCACCTGCGGTGCCCTGGCACGCCATCGACGCCTTATTCATCGGCGGTAGCACCGCCTGGAAACTTCGGCCCTGACGCCGCGCGCCTGGCCGGGCAGGCCCGCCGACGGGGCCTGTGGGTGCACATGGGCCGAGTCAACAGCCTGCGGCGCCTACGCCACGCCACCGCCATCGGCTGCCACTCCGCCGACGGCACCTACCTCGCCTTCGGACCCGACCAGAACCTGCCGAACCTCCTGAGCTGGCTGCAGACCGTCAACAACCCATAGCCACGTCCTGTCGCACCGCAGGCCGGTGGCCGAGGCACCCACGCGGGCCGTAAGAGCCACAGCGCCGGAAACGCGCACGGCCAACCTCGAATCCGCCAAGAGCGGCGGCGCCTACGGCAACGACCGACTTCGTGTCGACGGCGGCTGTACGCCGGACCCGACAGCACGATGCTCACCGAGGAGAACAAATGTCCGACTCCTACCGTCCCGACAGCCTGCCACCGATGACTGGAGCGTCGGCGCGGCGCGCGTCGCGCAACCCGCGCCGACGGAACAACCTCAACGGGCCAGTCGTCACCGTACGACCGGCGACGACCCACCTCCCTACCACGACGGAGGCCCAACGACTACGACGGCGGGCAGCGAATCAACTCGCCGCCGGGCTGACCGGCGCCGCCCGGACCGGCCGCCCGGGCCTCTTCCCCGTGCTGGTCCTGACCGCACCGATAGACGAGAATCCCCAGGCAGCCACGATCATCGGCGAGGCTGTACAACTCGTCGCCGCACCGCCACCCGCTGCAGTAGTGGTAGGCCGGAACCTGCGCGGCGACCCCGTTGCGGTCGTACTTCACAGCGACCGGTGGAGCCTCGTCATAGAAACCCATCCAGCGGCGGCGCGCCAACCGGCGGTCAGCTACGCGTTCATCGACGGCTCCGCCGGGCAGGTTCTCGCACTTTGCTTCGATGACCAGTGCGGCGCACTCGGCGTCGCCTGGACCGATATGACCCACCACGTCCTGGCGATGACAACCTGACCACCCCGGCCGGCCACACCAAGACCCGGCCACCCCGCCCCCGCCGACTCCAGCGCAGCCCCACGGACAGGCTCCGCAAGGCAGGCGCGCGGGGCGGGCGCCACGGACACCCGCGCTCTAGGGCACACCCAGCATCCTGGCCGGTGTAGGAGCGCATTCCCCGGCATCGTCGGCGTCACCCAAGCGGCATGGTGCCAGCTGCCCGAGCGCGGGCGACCGCAGTACGCGGCGGCGTCGATCGATGAGGAAGCGACGACTGCCTGTAGGCCAAGCACGGACCTTGGATACCTACTCGACCACCACTTCTGAGCAGGCGCCGCTGACGAACCAACGGACTCGCCGCCGCCTGACCGTCGAGGCCGCGCGAGGAGATCCCACCGCGCCCAGCGCAAGGGGCACCCCACCGCAGCGGCTGCTCCTTGCTCCCGCCACCGGCTGGCCACTCGGCTGACGGGCACCTACCTGATTCCGGCAGGTCAAACCGGCACCACTCCAGCTTCGCACCGTTACGACCTGCCGCGACCCCTGTCCCGGCCTGACCAGCTCAACGCCAGCGCGGCGACACCTGCCTCGATGGGTAGGCCCGTCACCCAGGCGGGCTACCGCACAACAGCGCGCCAGGCCACGCCGCAGCCGCCTAATCCCGGTCGGCGGCCAACGTCACCCCAAGTGCCCGAAAGGACCCATGCCATGACCACGCCCAACCACAACATCACCAACCGCCCTAGCCCGAAAAATGGGCAACCCGACAGCGCCGTTTGGACCGTCGAACGGATCCACGACCTCGGCCTGATCACCGACATCGCCACCGCTGCGGAAATCTTTGGCCTGTCCCGCGCCACCGCTTATGAACTCGCCAAAAACGACCAGTTCCCGGTCGCCGTGCTGCGCTTCGGCAGCCGCTACCGCGTACCGGTCGCGGCGATCCTGCACGCCCTGCACCTACCCGCGGGCGATGAGCAACCGCCCGATCCGCCCGCGGCGGCGGTGACTTGACCGGCCGCCGAAGTCACGCGTCGATCACCCGGTACGAAAATCCGCAGCCACCGGCTGCCCCACAACCCCGAGGAGCCACAGCACCATGGCGCAAGGATCCGTCTACAAAATCTGCAGCTGCCGCGACCCCAACGGCAAGAAACTCGGCACACGATGCCCGCAGCTCCGCCGCGCCGGCGGCGCTTGGAACTCCCATCACGGCAAGTGGGGATACCAACTCGAACTGCCGAGAAGGCCCGACGGGACCCGCCGAGCCTCGCTCCGCCGCCACGCCTTCGACGGCCGCGACGACGCCGCCCGAGACCAGGGGCAGGCCATAGCGTTGCTGGCGCTCGCCGGCGACGACGCCGCCCTCGCGACCGAGATCGCCGACCTCCTGCAGCAGGTCAAGGCCAGAGCGCCGATGCCTGACCGCGACACCATCGCCAAGCGGGTCAACGCCGGACTTCCCACCAGCGTCGACATGACCGTCGGCGAATACCTGCGACAGTGGCTGGAGTCGCGGCGCAACATCGAGCCGAGCACGAAGCGCGCCTACGGCTGCCAGATTCGGGTGCACCTCATCCCGCACCTCGGCGCCATTTCCTTGGTGAAGCTGCGGGTCGAACACATCTCGGCGATGTTCACCGCGATCACCGACCGCAACACCGCCATCGAGGTGGCCAAGCAGAGCGAGGACCCGCAGATCCGCGCCACCGTCCGCGGGATACGGGCCACCGGATCGGCGACCATACAGCGTATCCGCGCCGTCCTGCGCAAGGCACTCAACGACGCGATGGCACGCTCCAACAACCGGCTCATCGACTTCAACCCGGCCAAACACGTCGAACTGCCCTCCGGCAAGCGACCCAAACCCCGTGTGTGGACGGACAAGGCCTCAACAAGGTGGCGCGAGACCGGGGAGAAACCCAGCCCTGTCATGGTGTGGACCCCCGCTCAGGCCGGGGCCTTCCTCGACTACGCCCAAGATCACGACATCGCCCTCTACCCGGTGTTCGTGGGCATCATGCACCGAGGGATGCGCCGCGGTGAGGCACTCGGCCTGCGTGACACCACCGTCGACCTCGACGACGCCCTGGTAACCATCGACCTCCAACGCACCACCGTCGGCTACGAAGCAGTCGACAAGAAAGTCAAGTCCGAATCCGGTAACCGCACGTTCGCACTGGACAGCTTCACCGCCGCCGCGTGGCGAACCTACCTCGCCCGCCGAGCCCGCTGGCGGCTCGTCTCGGGCAGCAAATGGCCGGACACCGGCTTCTTCTTCGTCCAGCCCAACGGGGAGAAGTGGCACCCGGACGCTGTCAGCAAGCGCTTCGACAGCCTCGTGCGCGACGTCGGCCTGCCGCCGGTCCGGCTGCACGACCTGCGGCACTGCGCCGCGACCTACCTGAAAGCCTCCGGCGCCGACCTCACCGACGTCAAAGAACTACTCGGGCACTCCACCATCACCATCACCAGCGACACCTACACCTCCGTCATCGTCGAACTCGAAGTCGAACGCGACAAAGCCGAAGCCGCCGCCGCGCTCGTTCCCCGCCGCCCACGCCCACGGGCCGCCTGACCAATACGATCAACCCCTCCACCATCGGGCGTGCTGCGACCCATGGCAATGCCGGGTGCGGCCGACCAGTGTCGACCGACCGCATCCGGCTCGCCGCCTGGGAGGAGGAATTGACGCCGCTCTTACAGCCAGAGCACGCTACACCCGCCGCAGACCTCGTTCGGGCTGCGAAGTGACAGCCGTAGGGCGGCGCGGTGCTGACCACCGCGACCGCCGGGATGCTCCAACGGTTGGCCGCCGACCGCGACTGGCTCTAGCATCGGTCGATCCGCTGGTGCTGGGTCACACGATGGCGTTGGGTCGATCGCGTAGCCGCACGTCTTCGCTGTTTTGCAGGTAGCTCTGGTGTGAGACCTCAACGAGGGTCGCGGTGTCGTGGAACCGCCGAAGGGTCGTCGAGCCGCAACTGATCATCGTGGAGGTGATCTTGGCGAGGGTGACGGAGACGTTGTCGTAAAGGCTGCCGGCGAAGGGGACGTACCCGTCGACCCCCTCTTCGAAGACGAGGGTCTTGCTCTGCCCGTAGCGGGCGGCGTTGCGGGCGCGCTGGCTGCCTTCGCCCCAGTATTCCTTGAAGAGTTGGCCGTCGACTTTGACCAGGGGCGACGGGCTTTCCTCGTATCGGGCGAAGTAGCGCCCGAGCATGAGGAAGTCAGCGCCGAAGGCTAAGGCGATGGCCATGTGAGAGTCGTGCAGGACGCCGCCGTCGGAGCAGAGGGGGATGTACTGGCCGGTCTCCTGCGCGTACGTGTCGCGTTCGCGCACGACGTCGGCGAGGGCGGATGCTTGGCCGCGACCGATGCCTTTCTGGTCACGGGTGATGCAGATGCTCCCTCCGCCGATCCCGACCTTGATGAAGTCGGCGCCGGCCTCGGCGAGATATCGGAAACCTCGCCCGTCCACGACGTTGCCGGCCCCGATGCGAACCGAATCGCCGTACCGCTCGCGGACGAACTGCAGGACTTTGCTCTGCCAGGTGGAGTAGCCATCGGAGGAGTCCAGGCACAGGACGTCCGCCCCTGCGGACACGAGGGCCGGGATTCGCTCGCGGTAGTCATGGGTGTTGACCCCCGCGCCGACCATGAAACGTTTGTCCTCGTCGATGCTTTCCTTGCGGAACTGCTTGTGCAGCTCGTAGTCCCTGCGCAGCACGATCGAGGCGAGCCGGCCGTCCTCGTCGACGATCGGCAGGACGTCCTGACGGGCATCCCAGATCAGGGTGTTCGCATCAGACAGCGATATGCCCGTCGGAGCGGTGGCGAGGCCCGCCGCGGGGCGCATCCGAGACTCGACGCTGTCGCCGAGGTCGTGGCGGTGGACGTTGAAGTCGCTGGTGGAGATCAACCCCAGGAACGTCCCGCCGGGGCTTCCGTCGTCGGTCACGACGGCGACGTCGCGTTCAGCGGCGGCTAGGAGGTCGCCGACCTCTCCGAGGGTGGCGGTCGGCTTGATGTTGATGTCGCTGTGCCGGAAACCGGCCTTGTGGCGCTTGACCGCGGCCACCATCTCGGCCTGTTCGGCGATTGGCTGGTTCTGGTGGATGAACGCTAGCCCTCCGCACTGGGCCAGAGCGATGGCGAGCCTGGGCGAGGACACCGCCCCCATGATCGCGCTGACCATGGGGACGGCGATCCGCAGTGGTGAGGTTTCCCCGACTCGGTGGCGCACAACGGGAGCCGACAGATCCACGTGCTCCGGCGTGCACCCGTCGTCGGTGAGGTTGGGCAGCAGCAGGTACTCGCCGAAGGTGCGGGAGATCTCGGGCAGGATCTGCACTGCTTTTACTCCTTGAGAGTCGGGTGCCGCACTTTAGTGCGGGCGACCGAGCCGATCGGAGAACGCTATCAGGCAAGTGAGCCTCACCCGAAACGCCCATTCCGTCGGTGTCGTGTCGCAGAGTGCCACCATGTTGAATCCCGTTCAATAACGAGGGACAGCGCACCTGCCATAACGTGTCCAAGATGCGAGTACGCGGCGCTGCGAATGATCATCGGTCGTCGGTGCCGCCCTGGCAATGATCCGGCAGAAGTGCGGTGATCTGTTCAAGTCCCGGACGGGCGAGCATGCTCTCGTGGTCGCCCACGACCGTGGTCACCTGCACGTCGGTGCTTCGGGCCTGCCACGTCTCGGTCGCGTTTTCGGTTCCGGGGGTGACGGTAGTCGGCAGGATCAGCCGCAGTTGCGCTGTCTGACCGGCTGGGCGCCAAGCGGTCAACGCCGCGTGGCAGACGAGCCGGACTCGCAACTGGTGTAGCAGTGACTCGTACTGGCCGGGCCACGCCGGTGAGGTGGCGGCCTCGGGAGCGAAGATCGCGGCCAGTGCGTGGGCTCGGTCCTCGATTCCCAGGGCTTCGGTGGCGTCCAGGGCGTCTGTGATTGCCTGTCGCGGCTGGTCCGGCAGGGCGTGGCGCATCAGGGCGAGCTGCACGTGGATGAGGATGGCTTCGTCGCCGTCGACGGGTTGCTCGGCGTGGGGCGGGTCGAGCAGGAGCAGGTCGGCGACTCGGTGGCCGTCGCCGTCACGCTGTGTGTGCTGGACCATCTCGTAGGCCAGCACCGCGCCGAGACACCATCCGGTCAGGGTGTATGCGCCATCGGGTTTGATGGCGCGCACCCGATCCAGGTACGTCTTTGCCATCGCTGGCATTGTTTCTGCGGCGGTGGAGCCGTCGTGGGGAAGGCCATAGCAGTCCCAGCCAGGGCCGAGGGCTGCGACCAGTTCCGCGTACCAATCGACTTTTCCGCCGACGGGATGGATCAGGAACAGCGTGCGTGCGTCTTCCTGCACGGGGTCCGGGGTGAGGGAGATGAGACGGGCGGCTGCCTCCACCTCACGGGCGAAGCGGTCGGCCATCTCCTCGGCGTCTGCCGGAGTGAGAAGTCCTGGGTCGATCAGGAATCGGCAGGACATGACGCCGTCGGGGTCGGCGGCCACCGTGAGGTCGATCGGCGTGGGCAGGACGTTGCTGGCGGCGATGGCTGCTCCGGCCGGGCCGAGGGCGGGGCGCAGGACTCGGTCTGGCCCTGCGGGTTGGTGGTGTCCGAGGTAGTTGAACGTGATTTGCGGGGCAGCGAGGGCGTCCAGCTCGCGCCCGAGCGGTGACCCGGGGTGCAGGTAGCGGGCCTGTCCGAAACCAGCTCCACCGTCGGGGACTGTCGAGAGCTGCCGCTGGAAGTCGGCGGCGACATCGATGAGCCGTCCCGGGTGCGTATCGGTGGCGGTGAGCAGGGCCGGGTAGAGGGTCGTCAGCCATCCGACGACATCCTCAAGGCCGGCGGACCCGCTGTGGGAGCGTCCGTGGCCTTCGAGCCAGACGTATAGGTCCGGGCTGTCGGTGAGGGGTGCCAGCGCCCGCCGGAGCGCGGCCAGCAGGATGGCTTGAGCGCCGACGCCGCGGAGTTGGTGGGCGTCGTGGCGCAGGTACACGCCGGCGTAGGTCGACAACCGCCGGTGCGCCCGGATCCGCGCGCCGACCGGGGCCGGCCGGCCACCCGGGCCGGTGCCGCGCAGCGCCGGCTTCACCGCCGTGGCCAGGTCCGACCAGTGGGGTTCTGCTTCCGGGCCCACCCCGGTTGGGGTCGTTACGTGGGCGGGCAGGCCGGGTGCGTTGGCCATGGGCAGGGACTGTCCGGCGCGCAGCAGGCGGTACGCCCGTTCGATGTCGTCGACGAGGATCTGCCAGGACACCGCGTCGATGACGAGGTGGTGGGCGATCACGTACAGCCAGCGCTGCGGGCCGCCGGTCTCGTGCACGATCGTGACCGATGCCAGCCGCCCGGACGTGATGCTCAGGTCGTGGTGCAGACCCTCCAAGACGCGGTTCAGCCGGGTTGGCGTCTTATCGTCGCCGGACGGGGGGAGGGTGTGATCGCCGAGGATGTCGCCGGGCGCAGCCTCGTCCAGGACGGCGGTCCACGCGCCCCCGTTATCGGTGAAGCGGGTCCGGAAGGCGTCATGGCGTTCGAGCGCCCACGTCACGGCGGCGCGCAGGCTCGACAGGTCGCAGGTGTCGGGGAGGGTGAAGAGCCGTGCCTGGTGGAAGTGATCCGGATCGGCGAAGGCTTGGGCGAAGAACCATGCCTGGATCGGGGTCAGTGCGAGCCCGGTGCCCTTGGGGCGCCGCACGGCGGCCGAGGACGCGACGGCGGCGGCGTCCTCGTCGGGGGTGTTGAGCAAGCGGTCGAGGGCGCGGACGGTCGGCGCGGACACGAGCTGCGCGACGGTCACCTCAACCCCGAGGTCACGGGCCCGGGCCGCTGCCTTGATCGCCTGGAGCGAGTCGCCGCCGCAGGCGAAAAAGTCGTCGTCAATGCCGAGGTCCGGGCGTTGGAGTTGCTCGCCCCATGCCTGCAGGAGCCGGGCCTGGCGGTCCGTCGTCGCCGTGGTGATCGGACTCGGCGTCTCGGCCGGAGCAATGAGCGCGTTCAGGCAGTCCGGGCGGAGCTTCCCGGTCGCGGTGCGAGGAAGCTCGCCGACGACGACGTACTCCGCCGGGGTCATGTACGGGGGCAGGCGCTGCGCGGTCCAGGCGCGCAGCAGGTCTGGCAGGCCCAGATCGGGGCGATCCGTCGCGACGAAGCCGACCAGCCGCCCCGCGTCGCTGCGGCCCTGCACCGTCACTGTGGCGTCGTTGACGGAGGGGTGCTGGAGCAGGCAGGCGGTGACCTCGCCGAGCTCGACCCGGAATCCACGGATCTTCACCTGGTCGTCGAGGCGTCCGAGGATCTCGAACTGGCCGGCGCTCAGGCGTGCCCGGTCACCGGTCCGGTAGAGCCGATGTCCGGCCAATGGGCCCTGCTGGAGGGTCACAAACCGCTGCTGAGTCAGGTCGGGCTGACGGTTGTAGCCGGCGGCGACACCGGAGCCACCGATGCACAGCTCGCCGGCGGCGCCCACCGGTAGAACGTCGCCGTCCGTGCTCAGGACGAACATGCTGTTGTTGGTCAGCGGGAGACCCACGCTCACCCGAGAACCCGCGCCCGGCAGCGGCGGGTACAGCCGCGCGACGGAGCACCAGACGGTGCCCTCGGTAGGGCCGTACTCGTTGTCCAGGGCCACCTCGGGCAGCCGGCGGGCATGTTCGCGCACGTCGTCGGGTCCGCACGCCTCACCGCCGATAGCCACGACCCGCAGAGGTGACTGCCATCCGGTGGGCACCGTGGTGAGCAGAGCACGGTAGAACGACGCGGTGAAGTTGACGTGCGTGACCTGGTGCCGGTCGATCAGCGCCCGGATCTGGTCGGGGTCGTGGACCTGCCCGGCGGTGTCCGGCAGGACGATCGTGCCGCCGCTCCAGAGAGTCCAGAGCATCATGTGCGGCGCGACGTCGAAGATTGTCGGCAGGGTGATCAGCGTGCGCGTAGACGCCGGCGTGACTGCGCCGTGGTGGCGAGTCCGGGCGTGCACGGCTGCGGCGGCGTTGGCGTGTGTGGTCACGACTGCCTTCGGGGTGCCGCTGGACCCCGAGGTGTAGACGAGGTAAGCGGGATCGTCTGGACGCAGGTCGGGTGATGCCGGCGGCATCGCGGCTAGGGGTGCGGGGCCGTCTGCAAGGTCGTCGGCGTAGAGAAGGGCCGCGCCGGGCGGCGGCCACTGGGTGTCGTCGTCGTTCGCGGCCTGGTGGGTGGTGACAATGACGCGCGCCTCGGCGTCGGCGAGCATCAGCGTCGTCCGCGCCGGGGGCTGGTCGGAGTCCAGGCAGACGTACACGGCGCCGAGTCGCAGGGTGGCCAGGATCGTGCTGATCAGCTCGACGCCCGGCTGGCAGGCCACCGCCACGACGTCACCGGGCCGCACCCCGAGAGCGGTGAGGTGTTGCTGGAGCGCCCCGGCGTAGAGGTCGACGTCCCGATACGTCCACTGGGTGCTGCCCTGTTCGAGCGCAACGCCGTCCGGGTGGGCGGAGGCGGCCGAGTCGAAGCCCGCGTGCAGGGTGCTGAACGCTACGGCGTCGAGCGGTCCGCTACCGAGAGACAGGATCCGGGCGGTCTCAGAGCGTCCCAGCAGGTCCAGGTCACGCACCGGCCGGTCGGGTGTCTGCGGCAGGACATCCAAGATTCGCTGGTAGCCGGTCAGGAGCTCCTGCGCGGTGTCGGTATCGAACAGGTCGCTGTCGAACTCCCACAGGATGCTCATCCCGGGCCGGTGCTCAGCCGCGCCCGGGATGGGCGGGTCGGGCACGCACACGACGTTGAGGTCAGCCTTCGCGGTCCGGTTGTGCTCGATCACCAGTTGTCCGCTCAACGGCCCGACCTGGAAGTCTGGCCGAGGGGTGTCGTGGAAGGCGAACATCAGGTTGAACAGTGGATTGCCCGGATCGCGAGGCACATCCAGATGCGCCAGCAGGTCCAGCAGCGGCAGTTCCTGATGGTCCTGTGCCCCCAGCAGAGTGGTCATGGTGCGACGGAGCAGCTCCGCGGTGCTGCTGTCGGGGTCGACGCCCAAGCGAAGCGGGAGAGCGTTAACGAACATGCCCAGCAGGTTCTCGGTGCCGGCCTGCCGCCGGTTGACCAGAGCTGAGCCGATCACCATGTCCCGCGCTCGGGTGTGCTGCCACACCTGCACGGCGAACGCGGCCAGGAACACCGCGAACCTACTCACCCCGTGCTCGGTGGCCAGCACGTCGAGGCGGTGCACGGTCTCGGGTGGGATGTGGGCAACCAGCCGGTCGCCGCGGTAGGTCCGCGCGGCCAGCCGGGGCCGGTCAGAGGTGAACGTGGCCCCCTCCAGCGGGCACCCGTCCATCCGGGCCCGCCAGTACGCGACCTGGTCGGCGTAGTCGCTGGTGTCCTGCCACCCCTGGTACCAGGTGGCGTAGTCGCGGTACTGCGCGGGCAACGCGTCGAGGTGCGGGACTTCACCGTCGACGATCGCCCGGTAGGCGTCCCGCAGCTCGGCCAGGAACAGCTGCGCTGACCAGCCGTCATGGGCGAAGTGATGCTCTACCTGCAAGAGCCGCCATGACTGCGGCCCCAGCCGGAACAGGTGCCAGCGCACCAGCGGCAGCACCGCCACATCGAAGCCCGCTTGCACCGCCGCCTTGATCCGGGAGGTCAGCTCTGCCGCTTGGTCGTCGTCGCCGAGGTCGCTGAGGTCGACCAGGTCTACCCGCGCGGCCCACGGTTCGCGCACGACCTGGGTCGGCCCGGCGGGAGCGTCGTGGAAGGTGCTGCGCAGGATCTCGTGACGGTCAACCACGTGGGACAGGGCCGCCTCAAGGGCGTCGACGTCCAGCGGACCGGACATCCGCAGGGAGAACTGGGTGCTGTAGGCCAGCGCGTCGGGCGCCAGCTGCGTCAGGACCCAGATCTGGCGCTGCTGGCCACTGAGCGGCCAGGCGCTGCCGTAGAAGCGCTCGGGCTCGCCAGCACCCGGGCGTAGCGGCGGCCGGCTGGAGGGGCTGCCCGCCCGGACCAGCTCGGCGATCTGGTTGATAGCCGGTGTGGCGAACAGTGAGCTGATCGGCACGTCGACGCCGTGCTCGTGGGCGATGACTGCGGCTAGGCGGATCAGGACCAGTGAGCTGGCCCCCAGCATCGTCAACGGCTGGTCTACGGGCACCGTAGGCGCGCCCAAAAGGTCTGCGGCGGCCCTCATCAGGTGCTGCTGCAACGGGTCCGTTGGAGCAGCGGCCACGGTCCTGGCTGCGGCGAAGAGCGCCGGGTCGGGCAGCGCCGCCTCGTCGATCTTGCCGGCCGGCGTCCGAGGCAGTTCAGGCAGCACCACGTACGCGGAGGGGACCAGGTAGGCCGGAACCCGACTGCGCAGGTACCGGTCGCAGTCGGCCGTCAACGGACCAGACCCGGCCGGCGGGGTGTCACCTGCGGGCGTGGAGACCGGGCCGTCCGCTCCCGAGCGCGGCACCAGGTAGACGACGAGGGTGCTCGACCCGGCGCCGTCGGCGCTGGCTCGACCGACGACGTGAGCCTGCACGATCTTGGGATGACCCATCAGGACGGTCTCGATGTGACCCGGCTCGACGCGATGTCCGCCGACCTGAACCTGCCGGTCAGCACGGCCGAGGAACCTGAAGTCCCCCGCCGGGCTCCGCTCGGCGAGGTCACCGGTCAAGTAGGCCCGCTCACCAGTGACGAGGGTGACGAATCGCTGCGCGGTCAGCGCAGGGTTGTTCAGGTAGCCAAGGGCGAGGTTGGCGCCGGTGATGGCCAATTCGCCGGACCGGACGGCGATGTCGCCGGCATCATCCAGCAGCAGGTAGCCCGTGTTGCGCACCGGCAGGCCGATGCTCATCGGCGATTGCTGCCCCGTCGCCGCGTCGTAGACCAGGCCGTAGCTGGAGCAGACGCATGCTTCCGCAGGGCCGAACTCGTTGACCAGCGAGGTACCGGGCAGCAGAGCGGCGTGCCGGCCGATCAGAGCTGGGCTCCAACGCTCACTGCCGATTCCTACGGCCTGGAGCGTGGACGGGGGCCGCTCTGCGGCCCGATCCAGGAACACGCCGTACAGCGACGCCGGGTAGATCAGGTGGGTGATCTGATGCCGGTGCACCAGGTCCACGGTCGCGGCGACGTCGGCCAGCCGCGCCGGGTCGATGATCAGGGTGCCGCCGGTCAGCACAGTCCAGAACAAGACGCCGGTCGGCACGTCGAATGCCGGTGAGTGCAGCAGGAGCACCCGCCCGGCGGGCCCGTACTGGTCGACGCGCGCCGCGGTGGAGTTCAGCAACGCCGCGTGCGGCACCACAACCCCCTTCGGCGTCCCGGTCGACCCGGAGGTGTAGATCACGAACGCCGGGTCTGCCGGCGCCGCAGTCTCGTCCGGCAGCGGCCGGACGCCCGGCTGCCGGGTCAGATCGGGATACGTACACACCGGCGCATCGGTCTCGGCCCGCAGCTGCGCCTCCCGGCTGGCGCTGGTCACGACCAGGACCGGCCGGGCCTCCCCGAACACCTGACGCAGGTAGGCGTCGGGCGCGTCGGGATCCAGCGGAAGGTAGACCGCGCCGGCGGCGAGGACGCCCAGCACCGTGGCAACGAACTCGGGGGACCGTTCGAGGACAATCGCCACGACGGCGGGCCGGCTCGGGGTCCGCGCGCAGGCGAAGCGCACCGCAGCGGCGACCGCGTGCGCGTTCGACGCCAGGTCCTCGTAGGTCCACGTCTGCGACGGGGCGATGATCGCCGCCGTGCTCCGATGATCGCGGTAGGCGGCTTCCAACGCGGTCGCCAGCGACGGTGCCTCAAGCGCTGCCGGTGCATCGATGGTCACGACGATTCTCCCGAATTCAGGGCGGCGCGGACCTCGGTGATCCGCGTTTGTAGGCCCGCTTTGGCCGCCGGGCTGAGCCGTGCGCCGACGTGTCGGCGGAAGGCATCCAGGTAGATCAGCCGGTCGGAGAGCGGGGTGTCGGGCTGATCGAGGAACATGAGGTCGTGAGGCGTGATCGCGCGTACCGCGAACATGGGCGCCGGGCAGCGCATCACCGGCAGGTCAGGGTTGTGAACACTGCCGACGGCGCTCGTGGGGTGGAACTCCCCGAGCATCAGCCCGCGCTCGACGAACCACGGCCGCGCCAGTCGGTGGCCGCCGTCGATGAAGTCCGCGGCGTCCTGCGCCGGGAGCCCGGGGAAGAACCCCAGCAGCGCCGCCGACTGCCGATCCGCATCCGGGGTGAGTTCGTCGAATAGCTGCCCCAGGACATAACCGGCCTCAACAGCGTGCTCAAATGACGTGCCCGTGAGGGCGATCGCGACCAACCGCACCGTGTCCGCGCGCATGGCGGGCGCCAGCCGTGGGCACACCGCGCCGGGCCGGCCCAAGTCTGGATGAGGGCGGACCACGAACTGCTCCAACCAATCCAGCCCCTGCTGGTACATCGGGTACCGGGGAAAGAGGTCAGCGGCGCCGGCCGCGCTGGTCAGGGAGCCAGGTTCGACGCGCGCTCGGCGATTGGACGTGGTGTGGCTCGGCATTGACGCGGCCCTCACCGGCCGCGTGCTTCCGGAGACTCTTCGCCCGCGAAGTTCGCGACCAGCGGCTTCCCGGAGATGGCATGTGACGTGAATCCGTCGGGGCCGGTGGGCCGGTCGCCGATGATTGTTACGCGGTGCAGGACCCGCTCGACGCCGTCCAGGTGGTCGATGTCCGGGGCTGCCAGGTGCGCGGTGGCCCGGTTGTCCCAGAACGCTACGGACCCCGGCTCCCAACCGAACCGCACCGTGTACTCAGGCCGGGTCACCTGCTCGAACAGTAGGGCCAACAGGGCGCTGCTCTCGGCCGGCGACAGCCCCAGGATCCGCGCGGTGCGCGACGGGTTGACGAACAGCGCGCGCTCTCCGGTCTCTGGATGAACCCGGACCACCGGGTGCACCGCGACCGGCGCGTCGTCGCCGATCATGTCGATGATCTTGCGGTCGACCGGGTGGGACGGATCCATCCGGTAGCCGGCGAAGAAGTTGTGCTCGGCTGTCAGGCCATCGCACAAATCCCGCATCGGGGCCGACAGTCCGTCGTAGGCGGCCACGAGGTTGGTCCATTGGGTGTCGCCGCCGAAGGGCGGGACGGTCTCGGCCCGCAGGATCGAAGCCGCCGGAGGATTTACCACGTGCGACATGTCGGTGTGCCAGCCGGTGATGCCCGAAGCCCATCGGAGCCGGTAGTGAGCTTCGTAGTCGACCCCGTACATGTCCCGGTCGATCTGCGGCGAAATCGTCAGGATCTGGGGGTACAAGTCGAGGGATTCGTTGCTCTGGGAACGCGATCGGACTGTCAGCGTCCCAAATCTCTGCCCCAGGGCGATGTGCGCAGGATGGTTCAGATTTTGGTTGCGAAAGAACAGGACCTTGTGGGCCAGCAGTTCCGCCCGCAGGTTCTCGATTGTGGCGTCATTGAGGTCGCCGGACAGGTCGATGCCGCCGACGTACGCACCGATGTGGCCGGCGGCTCGGCGCACGGTGAGCATGTCGGCCACGTCTGCTCTTGGCATGATCATTTCCCCTGTTTGTTAGCTGAGCGACGTCCCGATGACGTCCGGAAAGGGTCTGCGGCGCGAGTTCGGACCGATGTTGTTGGCCTCGATTCAGTCGCGCCGCACTTGCTCTCGTCCTGAAATTCAGGTCGTCAAGCCACAGCCACGGTGCCGGCGATCCCTAATTCACTGACCTCGGCCGAAAACAGCGGCGATATCAACCTCGGAAGCGGCTCCCGCTGCTGCGACATCAGCTTCGGTCGTTGGCTCTTCCCGGGCTAGACAGGGAAGCGGGGTGCCGGGTGCAACCGGTGTACGCAGCGAAACGGTGTAGGACACCCGCTCGGTGCGGGACACCTCCGGGAGTCGGACAGGAGCCGAAATAGTGCTACCTTCGGGCACGCAAACGAGCCACAAAGGACTTGAGGGCGACATGACCGCGTCGCACGAATCGCCGCTGCGTACCCATATGACTGCCCTCGGGTGGAGCCCTGAGCAGCTCATCGCCAGGATCAATGAGGTACGGCGCAAGCGCGGCGCATCGGCCCTGCACGCCAAGAGCGCCTACAAATGGGTGCAGGGCCGCCAGCCATCGGCGACGACCATGGGCGACATCGTCGCCGTCCTACACCTGCATCGAGGATTGCGTGTGACGCCCGCCGACTTAGGCTGGGATGGACCCGGCCGACGGTCCCATGCCCTCGATGACCCATACAACGTCACCGCCGGGGAGCTGTTACTGGCCAGCCAGGGAGACGACATGAAGCGCCGCAAGTTCGTGCTGCTGACCGGATCCGCAGTGACCGCGTGCGCCCTGGACCTCCTCCTGCCGGCAGCGCAGAACCTCAGGTCGGCGCTCGACGGCGATCGTGTGTCCACGTCGCTCCTGGCCAACATCGAGGCGTCCGTGCGGCGTAGCCGCGAATTGGACGACACCGAGGGCAGCAGGCCGGCACTCGTGTGGGCGGGTGGCCTGTGGAGCACACTCGGGCAAGTCGTCACCCGATGCTCGTACGGGGATGCCGAAGGTCGGCAACTTCACCGTCTCTACATCGAGATGTCCGAGACATACGGCTGGATGCTGTTCGACGCAGCCGAGCACGCGCGAGCTCAGCGGGTATACCTGACCGGGCTCCGGGTGGCCCGCGAGGCACGCTCCGATCCCGCGCTGCATCAGGCCACCGCGAACCTGCTAGCCTCGGCCGCCTACCAGGAATCCTGGCTGGGCCACCACACCGAAGCTGGCACGCTGATCGCGATAGCATCCGGCCGCAGCGACCTGTCGAGCCGTGTGCTGGCCGTGATCGCCCAGCGGGACATCACCATCGCCGGGCGCCGAGGCGACGTCGACGGCGTCAAGCGAGCTACCGCCCGCGCGCACGAGCAGCTCGGGGACGTCAGCCGTGGCGATCCGCCATGGTGGTCTGAGTGGCTGACCGCGGCGGCAGTCGACGGGGCGACCGGTCGAGCTTGGTTGGCTCTTAGCCGGCCCGACGACGCGGCCTCCTACCTGGCGCAGCGCGCCAACATCGCCACGAGTGCGTACCCGAGAGACCGCCTGCTCGCCCTCTGCGACCTGGCGTACGCCCGGCTACAGGTGAGCGATCCCGTAGCCGCGTGCGAACCGCTCGACCAAGCGCTGGACCTGACCGCAATAGTCGACTCGCCTCGGGTGGCGGGATACCTGGACGACGTGATTCGGCAGCTACGTGACACGAGCTGCGATCACGCGAAGGCCCGCGATGTGCTGAGGAAAGCCACGGTCGAGCACCGGCGTGCTTCTGGGCAAGGACCACTGGGCTAAGTCAACTCGGTACGCACGCCGCCCTGCCCGAACGGCTGTGCACCCGTCGCCGGCACATTGCTCCCCGTCGGAGAGTCGTCAAAATGCCCAGCTCACGGCCCAGTCGCCGTCCCTCGGGTACCGGACGGAAGACCCAGCGAGCCGACCGAACCGCGGCTAGCGCGGTGGCGCAGACCGCCAAACGGCCAGTCGGCGTTTACGTCAGCCGCCATCTCTGCCCAGGTAGCCACGCCGATCGCCTGATAGAGGCCTGGCCGATCGCCTGATAGAGGCCTGCACGTGTTGAATCGGACACCAGGTCGGAAGAGAGACGCTCGCCCAGGTTAGGCAGGCAGTACCCCAAGCGACCCGACGCCCTCCGGACGCCAAAATCCGAAGATCGTCGGTAAGCGCAGTCATATCAACGCCAGCATTCGCAGTTCAGAGGCTACATCTGTGGGCCGCCGGGGGCTCGAACCCCGAACCTACTGATTAAAAGTCAGCAGCTCTACCGATTGAGCTAGCGGCCCGCCGCGCCACAAGGTTACCCGAGGTTCTGTCGAGTAGCCGCGCGACTTAACCCTAGACGTGCTCCGGCCCTCGTCAAGGCACAGCACGCCGCGGCGCAGACGGTGGCACTCGCGCAGCTGGGTCCTCCCGGTTCGCCCGGCCGTAAGTGCTCGCTCCCACACGCCTGGTTGATGGCCTCGGACGGCGAGCCACGCAGCATGTGCAGAATCTGACCCGTCCCCGTACTGCAGCAGTGCGCTCGGTTCAGCGAGCCTGGATCGTGCCGGTTGCTGTCGATGGGCCGTTCAACGCAATGACCGCCCGGCAGTTCGCGACGCGGCAGAAAATCGTACTGATCCGGCGGGGCCGGATCGCCGTGCGCGGCACCGCCAGGCTTTACGACCGGCCCGCGCCGGGACAGCAGGGCAGGCTTCGTCGCGAACATGGCCTGGTCGGGGATGCCGGTGGCGGCGGTCGGGTTGATCGCGGCAGTTCTCCGCGGCGGGTAGAGGCGGCGATCATCCAGCGCACGCCTGTGCGAAGTGGGATCGGCCAAGCCCTCGTTGATCTGGAAATGGGTGGCAGCCAAGATGTTATGCCGCGCGTCCGACCGGGTGCACGCCCTTCTCCGGGAAGCCGGAGTTGTTGCTGGCCAGCGGCTGGTTCAACATCCGACACCGCCGCTCCAGCAGCCGCTCGATTGTTGAAGATCACCGACCGTCGAAGGCTTACGTTGTCGCCTGCGGCTGCCGCACGATCTCCGGTTGCTCACACAGCCCCGCCGGGACAGGTTGCGGTGCCCCTACCGGTCGGCCCTGGGGTGCTAGTGCCTTCATCGCAATCTCCTGGCGGCGTGCCAGGGCAGGGCTGTTCATCCTCAGCGCGTCGGGACGGCCGAGCCGCCCGTCGGCTGGCGTGATCATTCAGGCGAGAGGAGTTTTAGGTCCGCGGTCATGCAGGCGGCGACGTCCGCGTCGAGCTGCCGGCCGTGGGCGAAGGTCCAGCCGCCTCGGCGGAGGTTAGCGATGGTCTGGGTGAGGGCGCGCCGTGCGTAGACGACGCTCTCGTCGCTGCAGAGCACAACGTCGCCCTGCGCTGTGGTATGGCTGTTGCTCACGGCTTCGCCGAGCAGCGTCAGGCAGTTGCTGGCGTCGTCGAGGACTCCGACGGCCTCCCACTTGTCGTGGTCCCCCTGCGTGAGTCGGTCGTGGTTGAGGCTGACACACCGCACGGCTTGGGCGAGCGACGCGATGAGTCGGCCGGTAGCCGCCATGTTGAGCACCGCGGGGGAAGCGTTGGTGACCTCGCGTTCCTGCGCGTCATTCGCGTGCCTGAGGTGGGTTACGAGGCCGGCGATGTCAATTGCGGGAAGGTGTGACCGTACGAAGGTGTCTTCACGGATCCCGAGGGTCGCGGCGTTGGTGGTGACAAGTTCGGCGAGGACGCTCTGCGCGGTGCTCGCAGAGATGTCGAGGCCGTGACGTTGGCCCTCGTCGCGCAGCCGTTCGACCGTCTGCTGGAACTTGGTCATTCGACGCACGCGTCCTCCTCAGGTGGTGCTTCATCGCACGGTAGTAGGTAGCTGCCTCAGGAGCCAGGAGGCCGTCCACGCGGCCACCGTCGATCCAGAAGAGATAAGCCTGACTGCGACTGAACCCCGGAGCCTGTCCGGCTGGCGTTGGCGTCCTCGACCGAGGGGCGACGCGACCGGTGGAGCGCTGTGCTTCTGAGGGTGGAATTGGCGCAGCCCGGCGCTTACGCTCTGCTTTGACTCGGTCACGTTTCGTTTCGACGGGTGGGCTGGAGGGCTTATGAGCAAGCGGAAGTACCCAGCTGCGGTCGAAAAGGCGCTGTTCGTCTTGAGTCGCGGCTACTGCTACGCGCCTACCTGCAAGAGCGCGGTCTTCGAGATCGATGATGAGAATGACCCGTGCATCGTTGTGCAGATCGCTCACATCTGCGGTTATCCGAACGGCCCTCGATATGATCAGAAGTTGTACGAATCCGGACGGGTTGACCATTGGAGCAATCTCATCCTGCTGTGCAAGCCTCATCACGATAAGGTCGACGGGATCGAAACGAGAAAGAGGTACTCGTCAGACCTCTTGCACAAGTGGAAAAACGACCGAGAGTTGGATCTGCAGGAGAGCCTTGAGGGTCTGGGTAAAGTGACGCCGGATCAGGTCCGTGAAATTTTCGTCGACGTCGTAACCGACACTCGCGAACGAATTCTTGCTGACACCCGCGAGCTGATGTCGATCAGCAGGGCGACGGCTGACTTAGTTCAGGTGCTAGTGGACGAAGCTTACTCGCGTCCCATGCTCGACCCGAACACCGTCAGCGCACTTGAAGACGCCGCCCGCACCCTCGCCTTGGCGGAGAACGCGCCGCTGATGCTCGAATCCGCGCGATCACTGCAACTGCCTGAGTATGCGGTCCTTATGCACCAGGCAGGGCGTGAGCTGCAGCTTCCAGAATACGCATGGATGGTCCGCGACGCTGGACAGCGACTTCAGTTGCCTGAATACGCGTGGATGGTCCGCGATGCCAGCCAGACACTCCAGCTTCCTGAATACGCGCCCATGCTCGCGGAAGCGGCAGGCAAGCTTGCTAGCGCCACTGCGGAGGCGGCCAGTATCACTACCGCGGTCAACAGGTTTGAGTATTTCGCAGAGTCAGTGGCCGAAATGGAGCGAGTAGCGCAACAGGCATCGCGCGCGGCTGGCCACATCCAAGCCCAGAAGCACATCGTGACCGCCCTTCAGCAGGCATCGCAGAACCTCGCCTACCAACGGCAGAAGGGAACCCCGGGAAGCCGGTTGAAACTTTTTTTAGCGGGATCGGCTTTCGGAGCGGCTTTCATCCTGGCTGTTCTTGGGTACTTCTGGTTTGGGACAGGCAAGTAAACGGCGCTGACGACGTTCCTGGGCCGGTCGGCATCAAGCGTGCGTGAGCTGGGCGTGAACGGCAACGCTGTGGTTAAGGCGCAGCACCACCCTCGGATCGCGCATGGCGCTGTCGAAGTTGTCTAGATCGCTGGTGGTGAGCCCGGCGTTGATGAGTTGCTCGCGCAGGTGTTGGGCGCGGTGGCGGTAGCGGGTGCATCCGGGTCCGCCGCCGCGGCTGGTCTCGGTCAAGGTGGCGGCACAGACGTGGTCCATGCCGAGGCCGATGAGCAGCCGGGCGGTGTCGTCGGCCGACCGCGGCACAGCGGGCGCGGCAGCAAGGTGATTGACCGCCAGGACCACTGTCTCGACGACGCTCGCGGCCTGTTCGGGGGCGCTGTAGATGACCGGCGGTACGTCAATGATGCTGGCGAGGATGAGCCATCCTCCGGGGCGCAGCAGCGCGGTCAGGAGCGCGAGAGTGTCATCGCGGTCCGGGCGCTCGGCGAGTACGACGTCGAAGCCGCCCGGCTCGGCGGGGTAGTGCGCCGCGCCGGTGCGCGTGTGCACGGTGACAAGGCCGCCGTGCGGTCCGACCACACCGGTCACGTACCGCCGGTCGGCGTCTCCGGTGAGGTCGAGAACCCGCTGCCCGGCGCGGACCCCAACCCGGCTGATCTGGTCGGTCAATGTCCGGGTGAGCGTCGTACGCGCCGCCGCAGGCCACTGCTGCCCTTCGGGGAGTCCGTCGACGTGGTTGTCGGGGTCGGCGGGGTTGATGGCGTCGGTCATGAGGCTGCGCTCCCATCCTCGGTTTCGGTCGGAGGAACATGTCCCGGGTCGGTGATGCCGACTGTGTGGCTGGCGGCGTGTCGTGCCGCTTCATCGGGTGAAGATTGTTGCCCCAGGCTGTGGTGGGTGTCGTCGGTTTCGGCGGAGCTGTCCTGCTCCATGGCGGCGAGGTGGCTGATCATCCGCGCCGTTGCGGGATGCGCGGGGTGAGCACGTCGGTGCGCGGTGATGGTGTCTGCGAGCAGGCCGCGGGCGCGGGCTCGGTGGCCGAGCTGCTGGAGGACGAGGGCGAGGCTGGCCTGCGCGGCGAGGGTCGGATGGGCGTCGGGGCCGGCGGTGGCGGTGAGTTGTTCAGTGAGGTGGCGGTAGAGGTAGTAGGCCTGCTGGCGGTGGCCTGCGTACCGGTGGGCGGCGGCGCGGGTGTGCAGGGCGGCCAGCGTCTTCGTGGCGGCGGGGCCGTGTAGATGGGTGTAGGCGTGGTGGGCGTAGGTGGCCCAGCGGATCGCCGATGCGGGGTGTCCGAGGCGGAGGAGCACATCGGCCTGCAGGTGGGCGGCGGCGGCGTGTTCGGGATCGGCGGGGGCGGCACCGGGGTCGACGGCGGCGAGCGCGGCGTGCAGCAGCTCGCGGGCGTACGCGGGGTTGGTGGCGGCGACCGTGCGGGCTTGTTTGAGGTGCCTGGGGGGCCGCGTGATGTCGATGGCGACGGTCCGCCAGGTGATGTGCAGGTCGGCGGGTTGGCGCCCCACGGCCACGCGGCTGATCACCCGGCCCGCGTAGGCGGCTGCGGCCTCGCGGCTGTAGGCAACGGTGGCGGCCGGCAGGATGCGCGGTGTGTGCTGAAGCACGGCCCGGCCAATGATGTCGACGATCCGTGCGGCGGGCAGCGGCGAGCGTGAGCAGCCGGGCGGGCAGTCATAGCCCGCACCTGCGGTGGCGGTAAGGATCACGGTCATGCGCTGGCAGCACAGACGGCACCACAGCAGGCCGGGAGGCAGCGACAGCAGAACTTCGCCGTCAGTCTCGCTGTGCTGGTGTTGTCGCGCAGCGGCCACGACCATGGGGCTGCGGGCCGCGTGCTGCTGGCCGGCTGGCCGCGCGGGGATGGTGCTCACGGTGTTCGGGTGCTCCCGGGAAGTCGGCATATCGGCGGTCCTTGGCATGGCGGCGCTCAGCTGCGCGTTTCGGAGGGCTCACGTGACGCGTCGTGCGGGCTGGTAGGTGCACACGACGCGTTGCTCGGGCCGGGGTGGGTGGCTCGCCGCGTGCTGTACCTGGCGGCGGATCGGCTCGGGGTGCTTGCGGGCGAGGCGGGGTGCCGTGGCAGTAGTGGTAGGCGGCGAGGCCGGTATCGGCGCAGTCGCGGTATGTCCCGGCGAGCCGGATGTGCATCCGCTGTCGCGCCGTGTCTGCCTCGCCACTGTTGCCGTCGTCGGCAGCGGTGGGCGCTGCGGTGACGGCGGCATCAGCGAGTTGGTGCGGGGAGCCCACGGTGTCCTTTCTTCGTCCGGGCGGCAGGTGTGGTGGCCGGCGGCGGCGAACGGGGGAAGCGCCGCCGCCGGCCACGCCGGCGTCCCGCCCCTTCTGCGGGCGGTCGGCCGGCTCGGCCGCCGGGAAGGTCGGCGGCCGTCGCGCCCCGGTTGGCTGGCTGCCGAGGCCGAGCCGTTCGGGGCGTGGGATGCGGGCGTGGCAGTGTTGCCACGCCCGCGGGTCAGTGGGGTTTGCGGGCGGTCGTGGCGGCGAACTCGTAGCCGCGCACCAGCACCGTTGGGTCGGTCATCATGTCGCTGAATCGGTCGAGGTCGCCTGCGCTGAGGTTGGCGGCGAGGAGCTGCTCGCGTAGTTGCCTGGCGTGGTCGGCATACAGGCGGCAGCCCGGGCTGCCGCCGGCCCAGGTCTGCGCGACCCAGCGGGTGCGGACCTCATTGAGGCCGACGTCGAGCAGCAGCCCGGGAACCTTTTCGCCCCAGTGCAGGTCGACGCCACGCTCGGCGAGGACGTCGAGGATGGTGTGCACGATCCTCACGATCAGATCGGCGTCGCCGGCGGTGGGGGCGTAGGGGACGGTGGTGCGGGCGTAGACGATGTCGCCGAGCACGAGCCGCCCGCCGGGGCGCAACGCGGTCACCATCTGTTCGAGCAGCCGTGCGCGGGTGGGCAGGTACGCCAGGACGCAGCGGGCGGTGATGACGTCGAGGCTGCTCGCCTTGACGGGCAGACGTTCAGTGCGCAGGTCGCGCTGGTAGACGTTCAGCTCGTCGCTCGGGCTGAGGAAGGTGGTGTCGAGGTCGACGGCGCTGACCGCGCCGGTGGGGCCGACGCGTTCGCGTAGGTGCCGGGCGACGGATCCGGCGCCGGCTCCGACGTCGAGGGCGTTGTGTCCGGTGCCGACGCCGACGTGCTGGAGGTCGTCGATGGTGATCGGGTCGAGCATCTCCTGCAGCGGCTGCAGGTGGGTGGAGGTGTTACGGAACTGGTAGGGCTGCGTCGCGGTGGTGGTCATCTCACGGTCCTCTCCTCAGTCGCGGTGATGGGTGCGAGGGTGCAGGGCTGGTCGGGGCGCGCGATGTACCTGCTCTGCCGGCGGGGCGTCATCAGGCCCGTCTGCCGCACGGGCGTGGTGTCGTCGGCGGTGGTGGATGGTTCCTCCCACCAGCGGCGCTCGGCGTGCGTGCGGGTCAGCAACAGCCAGTAGTCCGACAGCTGCCAACCCAACGGCGTGTGCGTGGCCCGTTCGTAGGCCAGCACCTGCCCGGTGCTCGGCTGCAGAATCAGCAGGGCTCGCTCGGTGCCGTTGGCGCTCATGGCCGCTACGCCGATACCGGTGCGGCCGGCACGGTCCACCAGGGCTGGGTAGGCGGTCAGCCCTGGGGTGTGCGCCAGTTCCGTCACCGCGAGTCGGCGCCCGGCTGGTCCCGGGCTGCGCCACGCGGCCAGCCGGGCGAGGCCATGGATGATCCGGTCACCGCCGCCGTGGCCAGCAAGCACGTTTACGCTGTAATGGAAGAAGTCGCTGGTGGTGAAGGCCCCCGACACAGTCAGGAGGGTGAGATCTCCCGGCAGCCAAAAATCGTGCATGACGCCAGGCCAGGGATCCGGAAAGTCGCTGGTCAGGGCTGCGCCGGATTTATCGTCGTGGTACCAGCGCACCACGTCGCGCGTTGCCGGCTCACCCTCGTCGAGATGCCAGCTACGCAGCCGCACCACGTCGAACCGACCGCTCACCCCGTCGCAGATCTCCGGTGCGATCCGCTGAGCCAGATTTTGCAGCACGCCGGGTGCCGCCCGCGGGTACGCAAGGACCGTCGCCGGCGGCATGGCGGCGGTAGCGGCCAACTCAGCCGATGGCGCCGGATCCGGCACCGCGCAGCCGGCCTCGACGCCCATCAGGGCTGACACATCCGGCTTCGCCGGGACGAGGACGCCGGGGAAGGCCAGCGCCAGGGCCATCACGGTGCCGCCCGCAGCGGCGACGCCGCGCCGGCGCGGGGCCGTCGTCGGTGCGATGGACGCCTCCTCGCCTCCCGCACCGGGGTAGAGAGCGGCGACGGTCGGGTCGGCGCGCACGGTGTCAGCGGGTCCGTCGGTGTGGCGGCGGCCCTGGTGCAGCACGGTGATCCAGTCGGCCAGGGCCGCGACGACGCTCAAGTGCTGTTCGACGAGCACCACAGCCATCCGCCGCGGCAGCGCGCCGAGGACGTCCAGAAGACGGGCGGTGTCGGTGTCAGTGAGACCGGCGGCGGGCGCGTCCAGCAGAAGCACACGGGGCTGTCCAGCCAGGGCAACGGCCAGGTCGAGCATGCGGCGGCGCCCGTGTGGCAGGACCGCGGCGGGGTGGTCGGCGTACTCGATGAGGCCGACGAGGTTCAGCAGCTCCAGGGGCGTGCGCTCGGGCTGGTAGCGATGGTGCCAGCCGCCCATGCGCACACAGTCGAGCACCGACAGCCCGGGGTAGACACTGGCATGTTCAGCAGTCCGTCTGATGCCGTTGCGCGCTCGCCACGTGCCTCCGCGGCGGGTGATGGTCTGCCCGTTGTAGATGATGGTGCCGCTGCGTGCGCGGGTGGTGCCGGCGAGGAGGTTCAGCAGGGTGGACTTCCCGGCGCCGGTGGGGCCGATAACCGCATGTCGGTCGCCGGGGGCAACGCTGAAGATATCCAGGTCCAGCACGGTCGACCGCTGGTACTCGTGCCGCAGGCCCCTCGCGGTCAGGCCAAAGCTGAGAGCGCGCTCGACGTCAGCAACACTGCGCCGCGAGGGCACCGGCTCCGGATCAATGCGGTGAATGATCTTCACGGGGTGCTCCTCACGGGTCGGACCGCGCTGCTGCTCGCGTCGCCGGGCGTGCTGGTGCAGGCGGCGGTGGTGAGCAGGACAGCCGTCGACGCGAGCGCGGCGATGCGGCGTCGCATCGGTGTGGGCGTCATCGTGTGCTCCTTGCCGGAGGGTTCGAGGGGTGAAGGTCAGGATGTCGGCGGGCTGCTCGCTGCGGTGGCTTTCGCGGGCGTGGTCCTGGTGCGCGTGAGGACGTGTTCGACGAGGGCGATGAGCAGGTCGCGGACGCTGTCGCGGTCGCGGGCGTCGATGGTGACGACGGGCACGTCCGCGGTGATGGCCAGGGCGTCGCGGACTGCGTCGGCGGGGTGAATCTGCCCGTCGGGGAACTGGTTGACGGCGATGACGAACGGCAGGTCGGCGTTCTCGACGTAGTCGAGGTGACGGAAGGATTCCTGCAGCCGGCGGGTGTCGACCAGGACCACCGCGCCGACGGCGCCGCGGGCGATGGCGTCCCACATGAACCAGAACCGGTGCTGCCCGGGCGTGCCGTAGACGTAGACGGTAACGCCGTTGATCTCCAGTCGGCCGAAGTCCATCGCGACGGTCGTGGTGGTCTTCGCCGGCGTGTGGGTCGTGTCGTCGGCGGTGTTCGCGGTGGTCATGACCGCCTCCGTGGTCAGCGGCGCGATCTCGGACACCGCGCCGACCAGGGTGGTCTTCCCGACGCCGAACGGGCCGGTGAGCACGATTTTCAGCCGCGACGCGTCAGCAGGCGCGCGCACCGCCACGGCGCTGGACGTGCTCATCGGGGACCGTATCCGCCGGCGGCGAGGGTGCCGGCGAAGGCCGGGGTCAGCTGGTCGCGGACCTGGACGGCGAAGCGGTGCAGCTCCTGGGTCACGAACGCGAGGTCAGCGTTGGGTTTGGTCAGCGTGAGCAGCGACGCGCCGCTGCTGACGGTGACCAGCAAAAGGAAACCATTCTCCAGGGTGGTGATGTTGCCTTCCACCGCACCGCCGTCGAGGTCGCGGGCCGCGCCGTTGACGAGACTGGTCATTCCTGCGGCGATCGCGGCGAGCCGTTCGGCGGCCTCCCGGTTGAGGGTGTCGGTCCAGGCCAGCAGCAGGCCGTCAGCGGACACCGCCACGGCCCGGCTCACCCCGGGGATCCGGGCGAGGTTGGTGCTCAGCAGTTGGCTCAGGTGCCTGCTCATGGTTGACCTTCCGCGGGGGAGTGGCGGCCGAGGCCGCGTTGGTAGGCGGCTGCCACGTCGGCCTGCCGCTTGGAGGGGCGCCGGGGCGGCTCGGGGTCGGGCGGCGGCGGCGGTGTGAATACGGCCATGGGCCGTCGCACCGGCAGGCCGCTGATCGTCCTCTCGGCCTCATCCGTCGTGGCCAGGTGAGCTGGGCCGGGGTCGGCTTGCAGGTGGACGGTGGTGCCGTCTTCGAACCACGGCGATGGTGGAGGTTGCCGCCGGGCTGCCTCGTTGAACACTGGGGTGGCCTCTCGCTGCATCGCCCACTGCCTGCGGGTGATCGTCGGCAGCGGCTGGGTGGGGCTGTCGCCGACCAGGGGGGTCTCCGGCCGGCGGGGTGCGGGGATCGGCGCCGGCTGCCGGGGCGGAGCGGGGCGGGGCAGGGTGAGCGTGGAGGCGGGGGTGCCGCCCGGTGCCCGGCGCCCGGCGATCGCAGGCGCGGGTAGTACGGCCGGTGGCGCGGGCGTGATCAGCAGCCGCTCGGCGGGGATCTCCACTTCGGCGACGGTGCCCTGCTGCTGTCCTGGCAGCAGCCGCACCGACAGTCCGTGTGCGGCGGCGAGGACCGCGACGGTGGCCAGTCCCTGGCGGCGAATGTGCTCGACGTCGATCTGCGGCGTCGGCGCGGCGAGCTCGACGTTCAGCCGCGTCATCAGCTCAGGGGCGATGCCGGTCCCGGCGTCGACAATCTGCAGGATCACCCGGTTGCCGAGCAGGTGTCCGGTGATCAGCGCGTTGCCGGGGTTGTAGCGGGTGGCGTTGTCCAGCAGCGATGCCACCAGGTGCACCAGGTCGTCGACCATGGACGGCGGCACCATGATCCGGTCGTCGACGACGCCGATGTCGACGCGCAGGTATTCCTGGATGAGGCCCTGCGCCGCTTGGGCGACCGTGACCAGCGAGGCCGGTTCCGAGCGCACGGTGCCGACGGAGCGGCCCGAGAGCACCAGCAGACTCTGCGTGTTGTGCAGCAGCTGCGCGGCGAGGTGGTCCAGCGCGAACAGGGTGCTCAGGGTCGCCGCGTCGGCCTCGTCGCGTTCGGCCGTGTCGAGGGCATCGAGCAGTCGTCGGGTCATGCTCTGGCAGCGGCGCCCCACGGCCTCCACCGCGGCAGAGGCAACCCTTCGCTGCCGGGCCAGGTCCGTGGCGACGTGGTGGGTGACCAGGGCGAGGCTGTCGAACGCTGCCGTGACGTCGTCGATCTCATCGCGGCGTGCGCCGGCGAGCAGCGCGGCCGGCGCGGGCGACATCACCGCCGCCGTGTCCGTTGGGTCAGCGTTCGAGGCCCGCCGCACGATCTCTGGCAGGTCGTGTTCGGCCATGCCGGACACGGCGTCGCGGACCCGCCGCAGCCGCCGCGTCAGCGTCCTGCCCTGGCGCACCGTCGTCACCGCGGCCAGGGCCACCAGCGCGACGGCGACCGCGCCGAGCACCAGGGTGCTTGTCCACTGCCCCTCACGCCGGCGGTCCACGTCAGCGGCGATGTCCGCGTCGATGCGGGTCCGCAGCTGGTGCAGCCGATCGCGTCGGTCACTACTGGCGCGCGTCCAGGCGCCCGCGTCGACGCGCGACCGTGATCCGACAGGTGTGCGGGCCACGTCGTCGTCGAGGCGCTGCGCCGTGAGGATCTGCGGGCCGGTCGACGCCTGATCCAGCCACATCCGCCACTGCTGGGGGGAGCGCTGCCCTGCGGTCAGCAACGCCTCGTCGTAGGCCGCCCGCGTCGCCGCGAGGTCCTGCTGCGCCGCCAGCGTCAGGACACCGGTAGTAGCGGCCAGAACCGACTCCTGGTGGATGCCCGCGAACTCCGAAGCCCGCGACACCGCTGCCGCGACGCGCAGCCGATCCGCGAGGTTGCTGTCGGCGCCCCCGACCTGCCCCACGCTCTCGCGGATCATCAGGCCGTGGGCGACCGCGACGCGGTAGCGCGCCAGCACCGCCGAGCGCGACACCGACCGGCCGCGGATCTGCTCGCGCAACGCCGGCAGCAGCGCAAGCTGCGCATCGAAGGGCCCGCACAACCGGGTGGTGTCCCGGTCGCCGGTTAGACGGCTGCGGCGTTGCCTGTAGCCCTCGATCGCTGCGTCCGAGCGGCTGAACTGCTCGAGCAGCGGGTCGACGCGGAAATCGGCCGTCAGGAACTGCGCGGCGAGGAAGCGTTCGCGGTCAAGCTCGGCGAGCGCGTCACCCGCGGCCGTCGAGGCCGCGACCAGCGACTGCAGCCGCTCTGCGGCGATCACCTGTCGGCCGGTGGACACCACCGCCCACATCCCGAAGACCAGCGTCGCCACCAGCGGGATGACCAGCAGGAGAGCTAGCCTCCTGGCAACGGGCACCTCAGCTCCATCCTCGCGTCGATCGCGCAGACGCCACGCCGCGACCTGCGCCGGTCATCGGGCATTCCTCGCGGGTGCGCTCTGCGTGGCCAGGGCGGCGGCGTTGGCCGGCCAGGCTTCGTGCCGCGGCCGCGGGTTACGGCGCAGGGTGGCGATAACCGGTCCGTCGGGCAGAGCGACCTGCGGCAGGGGCTGGTAGCCGTACCGCTGGTACAACTCAGGGGTGCCGGTGAGGGTCTCGGTCCAGGACGGCAGGTCGGTACGGCCGAGACGCGCCTCGTGGTGAGCGAGCATGGCCGCATCAAGGCCGCGGCGCTTCCCGGCCGGTGTGACGGCCAGGATCGCCAGGTGGTAGTGCGCCTCGGTGGTGCGAACCTGGGTCAGCAACTGGTCGAGCAGCTTGAACCGCTGCGCATGCGCTCCCGCGGCGACGGTGAGACGGTCGTCATAGTTCGCCGGCGGCGGGAGGTCGCGATAGCGGTTGAAGCCGACGGCGGCGGCGCTCAGGTCGTCGGTGACCTGGATGTCGCCAAAGAAGATCGCGTGTTCCAACCAGATCGCCGCGACGCCGGTCAGAACCTTGATGCGGATCGTCGACTCGGGCACCAGCCAGGCCGCGAGCGGACCGGTGTGCAGGGCCTCGGCGACGACAGCGGCGACCTGCTCCTGCTCCGGCCAACGGGCGGTGCGGATACGCGGGGTGTCATTCATCAGACCTCCAACAACAATGGGACGGGGCCAACGAGCACGGCAGCGCTGGAGTTAGCGGTAGGCGGCCGTTGCGAGATCACCGACGGCGGCATCGACCGCTGCGGTGATCTCGCAAACCGGGCGGTGGTGCTGCCCGGCGACCACCCGCAGCCGGGCCGCAACCGCGGCGGTGTCCTCACCGAGATACAGGTGAGAGGTCAAGCCCAGGGTCACGACGAGCCCCGCGAGCGCGGCGGTGTGATTGGTGGGCTCATGACGCCCGGCCGCGAGGTGCCGCAGCCGGGCCCGGGCGACGACCGCCCACCGGGTATCCGTCGACAGGTAGCAGTCGATGCGGGCGAGGCCGCCGAAACGGCGGCGGACCTCGTGCCGCAGGATTCCCGCTTCCTGAAGGCCCGCGCGGGTGCGCTCGTACAGGTCCTCGGCGAACCCGCGCAGCCACGGCCGCAGCGGCGGCGCGGACCGGGCCTGACGCAGCGACGCGATGGCGGCATCGGCGACTAGGTCCCCGACCGGCTGGTCCAGGTGCAGCCCCACACACTGCTCACCGTCGGAGCCGCCGTCTCCGGATGCGAGACCGACGCGCCCGGCGAGGAACAGATCGATCAAGACCGCGCCCGCCAGGCCGACAGCCAGAGCCTGCCGGTACAGGTGCGGCTGGCCGGTGTCGTCGTCGTGCCCGAGCAGGAACAACTCGTCACGCAACGGCAGAGGAGCACTCGCCGAGGTCATCGCCGCAGCCCCGTCCTCTACCGCGGCCCGGCGGCGTGCTGCCGCAGCCGGGCGTGCGCCCCGTCGTACGCCGCGCTCGGCCCCGGCAGCAGGCTCTTGTCGACGGCGGCGAGGACGGTGTAGTTCGGGTCGCACACGTTGCCGATCGGCGCCCGGCCGGCCTGCGACACCAGCTGGTAGGCGTCCAACTCCTGCAGGCCGGTCAGGTCGCTGGCCCAACCGACGAGATCCCGGTGAGCGATGCGGTAGGCGTCCTCAAGAGGCCGCGCGCACCCGATCGTCATCAGGTCACGGTCGGTCTCGATGCGCGGCCACACCGTCGACACCCCCTCGATGACCTCGACGACCAGCGTGGTGACGGTGGCGATCTCCACCCCGACGCCGCAGGCTTCCCCCTCGCCCTGGCGGGCGTGCCCGTCACCGAGAGCGAGCAGCGCGCCGGGCACGTTCACCCCCAGATAGAGGGTGGCCCCGGCGCGTAGCTCCGGCGTGTCGAGGTTTCCGCCGTGCAGATCCGGCACGATCGTCGAGCGGACCTCGAACGCCCCCGGCGCGACACCGATCGTGCCGATCATCGGCTGCAGCGGCAGGTCCACGCTGTGATCGCTGCCCGTAGCGTGAAAGCGCACCGTCTCGGCGGATCGGTCGATGTCGTACACCCATACCCGCTCCTCCAGCGGGGCCTGCAGGGTGGCGGTATGCGAAGTGGAGGTCAGCGCCCCGAAGTGCGGGAACGTCGACGACACACCCCACTCACGCGCAGGCTCGATGTCCACGAGGTGGATGGCGAGGGTGTCGCCGGGCTCGGCGTCCTCGACGAAGAACGGCCCCGACACCGGATTCAGGTACGGCATCTGGCACACCCGCGACGGCAGGTCGGCCGGGCCGCGCACCAAACCACCGAAGCAGTCCTCGGTGTGCACCCGCAGGGTGTCGCCGCTGCGCACCCGGGCCACCGGCTCCCGGCCACCGAAGGTGTACGCCAGCTCGTCGCGCGCCGGCCGGTAGGTGAACGGGCTCATGCCGCTCACACCCGCTCCACGTGACGCGCCGACGACTGCGCCTGCCCGGCGGCCAACCCCGACAGCTCCGGTCGACGGCCCGACAGGTACAGGCCCGCGAGGACTAGCACGCCGAGGGCGAGCCAGGCCAGGCCGAGGCGCTGCGCGGCGATGTTCGCATTCACCACGACGTAGGCGAGGATCGCGAACCCGATACCGGGCATCACCAGGTGCTTCCACCAGTTGCCGCTGCGCTGGCGGATGAGGTGATGCACCACCACCGAGACGTGCAAGACCAGGAACGCGACCATCGCCCCGAAGTTGATCAGCGACGACAGCAGCGTGATTCCATCAGCGCGGGTCGCCATGTACAGGCCCAGCGCCAGGGACACGGTGCCGGTGAGCAGGGTGGCGTTGATCGGCACGTTGCGGCGGATCGACACCTTCGCCAAGAACGCCGGCAGCTGCCGGTCGCGGGCCATCGCATACAGCAGCCGGGACGTGGCGACCTGCGCGACCATCGAGTTCGGCAGCCCCCACGCGATCGCCGTCGCCACCGCGCACAACGTGGCCAACCAGCCGCCACCGGCCACGGCGGCGGCGTCGTAGAAGGCGGTGCCGTTTGGGTCGCCATTCGACAGGAGACCGGCCGGGTCGGGGACGAGCATCGCGGCTAGCCACGTCTGCGCGATGAACAAGACCCCGGCCAGGATCAGGACGGCAGCCATGGACCGGCCGATCTGCCGCGCGCCGTCGCGGGTCTCCTCCGCCAGCATGCTGATGCCGTCGAAGCCCAAGAAGCTCAGCACGGCGATGGATACCGCTCCCGCAACCAGCGACCAGGTGAACGTGTCGGCGTTGTAGAAGGCATCCCAGCTGAACCGGCCCTTACCCGTCGCGAGCGCCCAGCTGCCAATCCCCAGGAAGATCGCCAGAACGATCAGCTCGCCGACGAGCATCACTCGAGTCACCACCGCGGTCATCCGAATACCGACCGAGTTGACGACCGTGTTCACCGCGACGAACCCCAGCAGCCACAACCACACCGGCACCGCCGGAACCGTCGCGTGCATCGCCACCGACGCCACCAGATACAGCAGCCCCGGGACGAGCACGTAGTCGAGCAGGATCACCCAGCCGGCCAGGAACCCGACCGGCGGGCTGATGCCCCGGCCGGCGTAGTTGTAGACGCTGCCCGACATCGGGAACGCCTTGACCATCTGCGCGTACGAGAACGCGGTGAACACCAACGCCACCACACCCACCGCGTACGCCAAGGCCACCATGCCACCGGAGCCGGCGTAGACACTGCCGAAAATCGCCATCGGCGCAATCGGCACCATGTACACCAACCCGTACGCGACCAGATCCCGAAACCGCAGTTGCCGGCTCAACTCCTGCCGGTAGCCATAGCGGGCCAAATCCTGCTCGTACACAACGTCCTCCGCGGGTTCAGGCATCAGTAGAATGAAGAAATGAGCTTGCTAAATACGCCGACCGGGCGAAGCAGTATTTCGATACACCCATCCGCCCTCGCTGCTTCGCGAGTAGCGCTTGCGGCGGCCGTGTTGACCGCGTCGCGGAATGGGGCATTCCTGACGCGCGATCAATCAGTCTGTTGGGATTCCGGCTGCAGCTTGCGTCCCGGCTCCGGTAGCCGACCCTTCCGCGGCGCCTGCCCAGGCTGCCACTTGCGACGTCTCACCGCATTTGTGACGTAGGCCTGCCGCTTGATGGGTCGGTTGCCAAAGTGGAATCCTATGGACCCCCGGGTCGAGCAATTTCCAGTTGCCGAATAGCCGCTCCAAAGAGCTCTGGTCACACTCCTCGGTCGGCATGTAGAACGGGGACGTCGATGTCTCGACGGCCGATTCGGAGGTAAGAGTGATCGGCAAACCGTGGGATAGCACTAATCGGGATGCTGGAGCAACCGCCCGTCGCACGCTCTCTAACGCCTGTACGATTTTTGGGGCGTTGACAGCTAGCGGGGATACCCCGGAGACGATGACAGCCACCGGCAGATTTGACTCGAATCCAACGGCTGCCGCCAATCGCAACAGACGGGATAGGTTGCCAATTCCACCCAACACGGCGTGCACGTTCCTGGTCCTCGCAAGGATTTCACGGGCGTGCGCCACCACGGTTGGGTTGTAGTCCACGTAGCAAACGCGGATGTCCCGGGCAAGCGAGGCAACGACCTCGTGCGTGGCTCCGGTGGTGGGGAGCCCGGAGCCGAGATCGATTATTTGTCGAATACCCGCATCCGCCACCGACGAGACGGCTCTCCCGAGGAAGGCGCGGCTCTCCTGCGCCCATCGGCGCAGGTTCGGCTCTGCCGCGAGCCATCTGCGGGCAACTTCACGATCGACTGGAAAGTTGTACTGCCCTCCGTAGAGGAAGTCGAAGGCACGTGCGTGGTTCGGGACCGTGGTGTCGACGCTTTCGGGTACCCACCGGCTCGCAAGCACTGCCCCCTCCTAGCTGCCACGACGACAGTCACCGGACTGCTGTTCTGTAGGCAGCGTGCCCGCCGGCCCTCCTTTCCAGTAAGCCGTTGGGCTAAGTAGGTTGGCTCGCTAGCGCAACCGGCGTCACGATGCCTAGCGCGACTAGCATCCGATGCCTAGCCGGGCTAGACAACACAACGACGTGTCTAGATTTGCACCTCGGTGAGGACTAATCTGTCCAGTAGGCGAACCGAGCAGGGGGCATTTTGAACGTCAACGACGAGTTGGACAATGGGATAAGCCCGACCATATGGGAACACCAAGAGATGCGCACTGCATTAGCAGCGCGTGACCTCACCGCTGTGTACCAGCGATTGCAGCGCAACGGCGTATCCCAGCGCAAGATTGCCACTGCGGCCGGGCAGGCACCCTCTGAGGTGTACGAGGTCCTCAATGGCCGGCAGGTCATGTCCTACAATGTATTGGCTCGGATAGCAGACGGCCTGGGAATACCGCGCGGGTACATGGGGCTTGCCTACGCCGAATCCAATGGTTCTCCCCTGGACATAATTGCCTCGGCCTGTTCGCCTGATGTTGGCGAACGCGAGGAGACACGGCGGCTACTGTCATACGCGGCAGAAGTCACCCTCGGAGTCGGTGAGCAGGAGTTGACGCGCTGGTGGCAGATGACTCCGCAGCCAACTCCCATTCCCCGTCGAATCGGCGAGACGGACGTGGCCCACTTGTTGGGCGTGACCCAGATAATGCGAGCGATGGACTATCGCCATGGCGGCGGCGCTTGTCGCGACGCTGTACTGGCACAGGTGTCTTGGGCGACTCGACTGCTGCAATCGAGCTGCACCAGCGAAGTGTCTCGGAATTTGTTTAGGGCTTTAGCCGACCTGCACAACCTCGCGGGTTGGACGTCTTTCGACGTGGGTCTCTATTCTGCCGCAAGGGCGCATTTTGCACACGCTCTCGAGCATGCGAAGCGCGCGGAAGACAGCTCGCTTGTCGCGAACGTTCTTTACAGGATGGGTAGGCTACACCTCCATCGCGGTCTCTATCGGCAATCTCTACGGTTTTTTCAGCTTGGGCAAATAGCTGCTCAGGATTCGGGCTGCGAGTTGACGGTTTCGATGCTCTGCGCCAACGAGGCGTGGGCGATGGCTCTCGCCGGCGACGAGGCACAGGCCGAGAAGTCCATAAGGAGGGCACATGACGAATTCCACCGGGCCGGTGGAACTCAGGCTCCCTCGTGGGTCAGTTTCTTCAGCGCTTCAGACCTTCACGCCCTGACGGGGATGACTTACGCAGCGTCAGCTTCCCTGCCTGAGGGCAGAGCGGAACTGGCTATTTCCGAATTAGAGCGAAGTATCGAGTCGCGAGATGCTGCAATGACCCGCAGTCAAATATTTGAGCTTACGGCTCTCGCGACCGTCCACATACGGGCGGGCTCTTATCGCGATGGCGTCGCCCTGGGAAACCAAGCCCTGACGCTCGCGAACGAAGTCCGGTCCATACGAACGATTGACCGAATTGAGCCGTTACAGGCCGCCGCCGAGCAGTCACAGGAACACGACCCGGCCGTGCAGGCGCTGGCCGAGAGGGCTGCTAGACTTCGTACGACATGAGAATCCAGCGCCAAGAATCCCCTGGTGCAGAAGGTACGTCGGGAGACATGCGTTCGATGCTCGAGGAGTTCGCCAAGTCCTCGGGCTTGGACGTATCCGGTGCCGAACTGATTAAATTCACCAACAACGCCGTTTATAGACTCCCCGCAAGCCAAGCGGTTCTTCGGATCGCGGGGAGCGAGACAATGCGCGGCAGGATAACGAAGGTCATCGCCGTCGCGCAGTGGCTGGAGTCGATGGACTTTCCCGCCGTGAGACTCATGCCGAACGTGAGCCAGCCACTACTCTTCGGCGACCACGTCGCTACCGTGTGGCAGATGGTCGACTCGTCGGGGGCCTCTGCCGGGGGTGCGGATCTCGGGTACCTGCTGAGAAGATTTCACAGTCTACCGCCTCCGAACGTCACACTGCCGCCATGGCAACCCCTGACTGGCATTAGAAGCAGGCTGGCGACGCCAAGCACCCTAGTCGACGCAAGTGACCTGCAGTTTCTTCAGGAAAAATGCGATGAAGTCGAATTTTTGCTAGATGAGACGCGATTTGTATTGCCTGGGGGGCCAATCCATGGCGACAGTTTCGTCGGCAATCTTATATCGAGCCCGACTGCAGTCATATTATGTGATTTCGATTCAACAAGCAACGGCCCGCGTGAGTGGGATCTGACTCCAGCGGCTGTCGGTCGCGTCCGTTTCGATTACGCGACCGACGTCCACGGCCCCCTCGCCGACATCTACGGCTTCGACGTCATGGCATGGGAAGGTTTCGCGACCCTTAGACAACTGCGGGAGCTTCAGCTCGTAACAAGCGTAATTCCGGTCCTCGACAAGAATCCGGCAATCGTGAGCCAATGGAGGCGCCGCCTCAACAGCTTTCGGTCAGGGGCGACGGACGTTCGTTGGTCGACGTACCGGTAAGCACGCTGCACGCTTCCAAGGTTCGACCGTTCCAGCACCACCAACTCAGGACCAGGCGCCGGAGCAGAAACCGACGCAGCGCCTGGGGTGCCTCAGACTGAACGCCCTGCCAGCCCCTCATGACCCCGTGCTCCGGCGCAACACGAACCCGCAGTGCGGTGGTGGGTGTCGGGCATCTGTGGAGGCCAGGCGACCTCGTTGCCCCAAAGGGGACTGTTAACTGGAACGAGACTCTGGTCGTCCCGGTCGTCGAGGTCGTTCCGGTCGCCCAGAGCGCTGATGCTGACGCCGATGGCGTTGTCGCCACGGTGGACGGGCAGGGCGGTTAGCCGAGCGCTGCGATCGCCTCGCCCAGCTCGCGGTAGCCCGGCACGGTCGGGAAGCGTGCTGCTAGGACGGTGTCGAGGGCGCGAAGCTCCTTGCCGATGCGGGCGGAACCGGTGAGGTGTGCCGCTGAGGCGCTGCGCATCCCGAGCGCGATCGCTCGCTCCGGTTCCGGTTCTTTCGTTGCCAGGACGGTGTTGGCGAGTTTGGCCAGCAGGTGCCCATGGTCGCGGCGTAAGTGCTCGCTTGTTGCCTTGATTTTGCCTTCGAGGATGCGGACGGCCGTGGCTGCCTGCCCGCAGGCGCGGTAACCGCCGGCGGATTGCTCTTCCAGCACGTCCAGGTTGTATTGGTGCAGGTAGACCGGTGCGTCGGGGTCGACATCGGCAGGGTGCTCGCGTAGGAGCGTGAGAGCGTCTTCGATTTTCCGCTGGAATCGGGTGGCGTCGCCGTAGAGCGCCCAGCCGCGGGCTTCCTGCTGCGCTGCCAGCGCGTGCAGGCGGGGGCTCGTCGCGCCGGGCACCTTGCGGGCACCGGCCGCGAGTTCGATCACGTCGCGAGCGTCGTTGTCGAGCAGCGCGATGTTCGACTTGCGGATCATCAGGTACGCCACCGTGGCGTAGTCGCCTGTGGCCTGCGCCCACTGGCTTGCGCGGTCTGACCAGTATCGGGCTGCGGTGGTGTCGCCGAGGTCCTGGTGCAGCCAGCCGGCGAACTCGCCGTACTGTGCGAGCAGCCGCAGCACGGGCGCGGTGGTGTCGGGTGGGGCGGTGCGTCGGAGCCGGTCGAGTACTCGGATCTGGGCGAGGGTCGTTCCGAGTAGCTGGCGGGGGCCGAGCATCTTGTCCGCGGTGAAGTGTTCGTTCAGCAGCCGCCCGAAGTAGTCGAGCGCCTGTGAGTCCACCGCGTTGTCTCCGGCGACCACTTTGGCAACGCGGTCGGCTTGATCAGGGTCGGTGACGCCTGCTGGCAGGATCGTGCGGAGCAGGCCGCTGGCCATGAGTTCGCCGAGTTGGCGTCGGGACAGCCTCACCAGCACCGTCCTCCCGTCCGGTGTCTGCAACTCCAAGGTCACGCTATCGCTTTGGCCATCATCGGTGTGCAGGCCAGCCAGCGGAAGGGTCCTCCGTCTTTTCGCTGGCGCCACGTCAGCCGGGGCTAGGGAGCGCAGCAGCAGCAGGAGGCCGCCGGCGTGCAGGGCGGTGTCGATGCCCTCGACCCATTCGGCGGCGGGCAGATGTTCGCCGTGCTCGGCACGGCTGAGCCGGGTGTAGTCGTAGCGGGCCCGCGCGGCTAGGGCGCGCAGGCTCATGCCCGCTTCGGTGCGCAGGTGGTGCAGGACCACGCCGAACACGTGGCGTACGGCGTCGCTGTCTGCCTCCATACGGCCGATCCTCCGATCCGATGACGTCGATGTTGCCGCAACACCGGAACCCTTCTCAACCGCCAGCCCGGGGGCAACGCTGTGTACATCGGCAGATGACCCGGGATCGCCAGCGGGTTGTAGGAGCCACCAGCAGCGCAGACCTGACCTCTACACACCCCGGAGGACGGAAATGTCCCTCATGACGTTGTTCCACGAGGTCACGGCGAGCGAGATGATGACCGCTTGGCCGACCGAGCCGGCGCTTCACCAGCCGCCCGACGACAGTAGCGTTCTCAGCGTCCTCAACGCGGAACTCATCAACGGTTACCTCGGCACGGGCACTGCACCAGCAGAGCAGCTCATCGTGATCAAAGATGGGGCGGCGCTGCACTCCCGGGCATACACGACGGACGGGTACCTCGACCCTGACAAGGTCGCGAAGTGGCGTGGCCGGGGCTACACCGTTCAGCTGCGCAACCTGCACCGCTGGTGTCCATCGGTGCACGCGATCTGCTCGGCGATCCAGAACGAGACCGGATACGGTTGCTACGCGACCGGCTTTGTCACCCCGGCAGGGGGGCAGGGTCTGTATCACCACTGGGACCAGAACATGGGCTTGATCTACCAGATGGCCGGTCGCAAGACCTGGCAGATCTGGGCGCCAGGAGTCGAAGAGCCTCACAACGGGCAGTTCGCGTCCAACACCTCACCGGGCAGCGACCTAATCGACCGCATGAGGTCGATGCACCCCGACTTCGAGTTTGACCTCGTCCCGGGCCAGATTTTGGTGTTGCCACGTGGCTGGATGCACAACCCACACGCTCGTGGCCAGACGGAGGACAGCGTCCACGTGACCTTCGTGGTCCGCGAGCTCACCGGCTACTGGATCGCTGGCAAGCTGGCCCAGGCCGCGCTCGCCTCGACCCCGCTGCGGCGCGTCATACCGCCCGCCAGCGTTGTCGACCCCGTTGCCTTCGCGGGGCAGGTCGCCGGGGCGCGAGACCTGCTGACGCAGTGGCTGGCCGACGCCGATGTCAACGTCTTGGCCGTCGAGTTGCTCCAGGCAGCACGTACCGAGCCGAACGTCGACTACACCTCCCACGCACCGCGACCCCGCCCCACCGACCGCCACCAATCGGCGCGCTGATTCGGGATTTCCCCGGCGCATCAGGCGCCGGTGATCCATAACCCAAGGAGGAGTCGTGACCCCCACGACCGCAACACTGGTTCAGGCCGAGAAAGACCCCCAAACCCTCATCGACCCGGAGACCTTCGACAAGCTGGCCCTGCACTTCGCCGCCGTGCAGGAGGTCACCAAGACCTACGCCCGGCGGGCCGTCGGGCAGATGCTGCTCATGCTGAGGGCGCACTCCGACTCGCAGCACGATCCCGACTTCGGTCGGCTGCTGCCCGACGGCCGGTCCTACCGGGTTGTCCCGACTGAGCCCGTTGACGCCGCCTGGCACGTTTCGCTGCAACACACCGAGGCGTACCACGCCGCCTGCGAGCAGATTGCGGGAGGCTTCGTGCACCACGTGCCGATCCTGACGGAGGGCATGGCGGACGGCTCCTCCATGGAGTACACCCGCCAGGCTCTGAAGGCAACCGGTTACTACATCGACCCCGAGTTCTGGGACGGCGAGGCGAAGTCCTGCTGCCCGCCGAACCCGGGAGTCTGAAAGGGCCTCTGACCGATGCGCATTGACTGGACCGCGCTACCCGAGGCCGTCACCAAAGAGGTAGCCGACCGGGCCGGCGGAACTCACATCATCCCTGCCACGACCGGTGACCACGCGGAAATAGCCGCAACCGTCACCGGGAAGAACGGGAAGGTATTCATCAAGGCGGCCCATACCGACTTCGGTGTCCGGTCACTGCGCTTCGAGCTGCGGGTGAGTGAGGCCATCAGCGGGTCTCACTCACCCGCCGTCGAGTGGCACTTCGAGGCGGCTGGCTGGCTGGTGGTGGGCTTCGAGCACTGCGACGGCCCACACGCCGACCTGTCCCCGGGCAGCCCCGACCTGAATCTTCTTGGTGAGGCACTGACGGTACTCGGTGAGACACCAGCACCTGATGTGCCATTGTTCAGTCCGAAGGCGCGGCTCGGGTTTGAGCACCCGACGATGCACGGTGACACGCTCGTTCATACCGACCTCGGCCCGGCTAATCTGATCGTGACCCCGCGCGGCCTGCGGATCGTCGATTGGGCGATGGCGACCGAGGCCGCGCCGTGGGTCGAGCTGGCCATGCTTTCGCAGTGGCTGATCAGCGCCGGACACACCCCGAGACAGGCGGACCAGTGGCTAGCCCGACACCCCGCGTGGAAGCTGACCGATCCAGAGGCATTGGACTACTTCGCTACGAAGAACGCGGAGAAGTGGGCGTCGAAGTCGGCGGGATCGACCGCAGCCTGGATGCACGACCTCGCGGCCTGGACGTCTCAATGGGCGGCCTATCGGTGTCAGATCGGCAAGACCACCTGACGGACGTACGGGACAGGGCCGAGCCGGCCTGCGCAGCCTCACGGCGAGAATCAGGGATCGGCCTTCCAGTCGATGCTTACCCGGTACCCCCGGACGGCAGCCAGCCGCTCGCCACGGCGTCGAGCCGCGCGCCCTAGCCGGGAGTACCGAGAGCCGTCGGAGGCTGAGTGGACCGAGTTCCAGCCGCACTTCCACCTTCGGAAGGTCGAGCTCGGCAACTGCGGCCGGCCGTACGGCACGCCGTGCGCCCACGAACACGCCTGCGTTCGCTGCCCTATGCTTCGCGTCGATCCCCAACAGCGGCATCGTCTTACCGGAATCATCCGCAATCTCGCCGACCGAATCAGAGAAGCGAAGACCAACGGGTGGCATGGCGAGGTCGAGGGCCTCACCGTCAGCCTCAATGCAGCTGAGAACAAGCTGGTCAGCCTTGATTGAGTCGCCCAGAGAACTTCAGGACCGACGGTTCTCGGGATTCCCTCCTTGCGGGAGGGGAAGTAACACAAGACTTGCGTAGGAATTTAGCCGTGTGTGATCACACGATTCGGAAAGAAACCGTACCGCCCCAAACCGTGCTGCTTGGTGAAGTGATGGACAACTGCTGTGTCTGAGAGCTGCGCAGGCGGTGTGGTGTTCTCAATAACCACAGTCTGCGCTGAGGCCTCGATGTCGAGGTATTTATAGAAAGCCGCTGCGACGTCGAAGCTGACGTACTCGTTCCTATTGTCGACGCTAGCGCCGGCAGGTTCCGGTTGCCGGTAGGTGACGAGGGGTGAGTCAAGCACCGTTACCCCCGGATGCGGAAGTCCACGTTCGTCGCAGTACTCGGCCAATCCGAGGGTGAAGCTGGCGTGAATCATCGAGCGCATACCCTTGCCCCGCGTATGACGCGGTCGTCCGTCAACGAGGAGATCGTCTTTCTCAATGTCGAAAGCGACTCCGCCGCCCGTCTCAACTCCCCATTTATCTAGCAACAGCTTGATCGCCACTGAAAGGTTGTTCAGAGATTGAAGGCTTGGCCACTTCTTAGCGCTTGGAGAATCCTGTGGCCCGTCGGGCATCGCGAAGGTCAAAGCAAGCTCCTCGATCTCCTCAATCTGTTTGTAAGTGGCGATCATATGTGTGACCTGCGACTGCTTGGCATACGCGGCGGCCAGTTCCTGCTGCTGAGGTGCAACTTGGCCATCTAGCGCAACCACTGCGTAACGAGCCGATTCGGTACGTCGAGCTGCTTCTAGGGCAGCAGCCCTCGTCGCGCCGACCTGTTCTTCCAGGTCGGCCAATGTAAGCTGTAAGTCCGTTAGTAGGTCAGTAGTCTTTTGCTGTTCCGCAACTATTGCGATAGCAAATTGCTCGGCCTCTGCTACGGCATGACCTGGTGGGTTTTGGTGGTTAGCTGCAGCTCCGCAGAATAGGCAGATATCAGATTGGAAGAATCCGAGAATGTTGCCCGCCTCTTGGACCGCATCCAGTCGCGCCAGATCGGATTGATATTGATCGCGAAGAAGTGTAAACCGCCCGGTGATCTCCATCATCTGCGCGACACGATGTTCCAGTGATCGCTGGCCATCGGCAAGTTCATCTCGCGCGCGGATCAGCGAGTGGCGCCTGGCGAGTACGTCACCTAATGCCGGATTCAGTTCTGCGATGGTATTGCCGAGAGCTTCGAGTTGATGCTGCAGCTCATTCACGGGAGCTGAGCCCTCCACTGTTCTATACAGTCCAGAAAGAACCTGCTGGAGGACTTCATGCTTGCCCTTGCTGACTTTGCGGACTTCGTCGGGGACGAGAGCCTCTAGCTCTGAGTCATCGTCACCTTCGAGTAGCACGCGCAATAAAGAGAGCTCGGCCGTTGCGTCAGTTCTGCCAACGGGGTGGTAAGGCGGGGACAGTGCAACCATCTGACCCTCGTGCACTACGAAGAACGGAGCAAGCTGCCGCAGGGTTAGCTCGACAACCTTGTTCTCCGAGTTCTTGCGCAGCACCTTGCCGTAGAGGCCTATACGCTCAAGTAGAAAAGCCGAGATGGTATTGGCTCGACCTTTAGTGTGCCTGGCCTTGAGCTCCACAACTGCCGTGCTTGATGGTATCTCTTTCAGGATGCCGTCGTGCACGCGGATGATGCCGGAGTTTAGAGCGCGTACCAGAGTCAGGCTCTCGTCGCCGATCGTTATCCCGAGAAGGATGTGAGAGTAGGGCTCCGATTCGCGGATCGAGCGTAGCTTTGAACTCCCCATGGCGAAATCGATGGAATCGGCAATGAAGGATTTGCCTGTGTCCGACGCGCCGTAGATCACCGTAAGGTTTGGACCAAAATCTATCGTCGCCGGCTCAACACCCTTTCCCATGAAGGTCAGGTGAGTTAGTGCAATCCGAGCCATCTACTGCACCTCTTCAGATGTTGGCGGGCGCTCGTCTAGCTCTCCAGTCCATCGCCCTAGAATTTTGCGAAGCCTACGCCGCGTCTCCTCGCGGGTGCCATCAGTGAACTCTTGCGCAACCCACTGCGCTGTGTCGATGAGCCGCAGGACATAAGACGATTCTAGGGCGCTAACAAAAGCCTCAGCGTTATCTGCGGCCACGTACTTCATGCCGCTGGTGCTTATCGCAAGATCGACCATGTTCGCGCGCATCATGAGCCGAAGCGCATCCTCGAGGACTGTCTTCTTCAAGCCAATCTCGCCAGCTCGAATTGGGACGTCGGGGTGAATGCTCGGCGGGCCGCCTAGATCACCGCTGTGAATGAGGCTGTGGTCCAACAAGACGAGGGTGTCGATATCGAAAGAACGCGGATAAGCTGCTGTCAGCAGAATTACGGCGCGTAACCCTACCTCGACTGGGCTGTTCAGCGGACCTCTCATGTGGGCATGCACCACCTGAGCTTGTCCTCATTGGCCAGCTGGTGGCACATCCCTTTTCGGTCGACTGTTGTGACGACATGAGTAAGGGCATTGGACGTGAAGTTCAGGTTCATGGAAGCTTGGAGTACGGCACCAAGGCGGTCGAAGCCAGAGCAATGGCTCCCGTCGTGGATCTCGATCACGCCTTCGAGTATTTCGTTTTGAAGGCTGTTAAAAGTCTCTTCTGAGACGCTATCGCGCGAAAAGGTTCGGAGTGCCTCGGCGCTGTAGAACGCGACTCTTTGACGGCGGATGTGAGTACTGGCCTCTGGATGTTGCAGGGCGTCCGTGGTAGTGGAAATTTGATCCGCGTGTTTTTCGCGGTGCACCTCGACGAGTTGCTCAAGGTATCGGTTCTCTCTTGGATGGATCTCGTCAGGTAGCGGCAATGCATCTGGTCGCGGCGGGAGGCGGCCTCCAAATTCCCTCGTGTAAAGCGAGGTGCCGACGAGGCTGTCTAGTACTTCTTTCAGATTTTCAGTGTTGAAGATGCTGAAATCTATTCGCGTGGCGAGATCGCGGATATTGGCCTTGGTAACAGAGTCCAAGCCGGGAAGCAAGGCCGCACCCTCGTCTAGTTGCTTGATGAAGCCTGCCCGTAGCTGCGTTGGGTGATTTATTTTGTTGCTGAGTTGGGTGCCACACCCTCGCGGAGCTACGAATCGGTACTTCCGAGGGAGGATGTAGTGGTTTTCGGTGACACCCTTGAGAATCTTTGCGATCTCGATGTACGCGTCACGTGGGGTGAGCGGCTTGGCGTAATGCTTGCACTGGTAGCAATCCCACTCGCCTTCGTATCCTCGGCTTGTCGCGAAGGCTGCCACGTCAACTCCGTGGTCGTTGGCGCCGCCCAAGCGCTCCACCTTGGCATACTTGGGAGCGAGGGTGAGGACCCATTCCTCGACAAACTCTTCCCACTGATCCGGCTCGTACGTGAGGATCACTTGCCGTGGTGTCAGCCGACGTCCTGCGGCGACGTCAGCGACCGTCAGCACGGCGACTCGGGTCACTGGCGATTGGGCCCCTTGAGGCGCTTCTGCCGCCAATCGGACCTCGGACAGCGACACAAAACCTCCCCATATGTACCAAACATGCACCCCCCGCGGGTCCACACAGGGTAGCGGAGTAGCCGCTTGATGTAGAGGTTGAGGAATGAGGACGGCCCTTCCGGAGGAGGATGCGTCGCCCTGTCGGCCAAAGATAGAAGATCACGAAGTCCGGAGAATGCACACCCGCGCGTCGAGATGGCCACCGTCGGCACCGGTTACGCCCAATCCACCGCCGCAGCCGTAGACGACGCCGTCACCATCCCCGGCCGCTGGGTAGACCACCACATCGAGCACCCACACCCGGCATGGATATCCATCGGCTGGCGCGAGCACGACCCACACCACACCGGCGCCCGCGCGGCACTCGACCTGTTGCTTGACCCCCGCTACACCGAGACCTACCACGGTCCGCCGCTGGACTGGCAGTCCTGGTCGGCTTACTCCGTCGCCGGCGGACCACACCGCAGCCTCGCCGCCCTGGGCGACGGGACGCGCGGCATCGGGCACACCAGTGCTACCTCCGCTGCCGTGATCCTGGGCGACGGCACCATCCTCGCCGACACCGCCGGCTCCCCGTCCCTGACCGCGCTGCAGGGCTGGCTGGACCAGTGGGAGCAGGCGGGACGGCCTGACGCCTCATGGTTCGACGTGTCGCTTGTGCCCTACGACGGTGTTGACCTACCCGGCTGGGACCTGCGAATCACCGCTGCCCCCGGGAAGTGATCCCTGACCACCATCGGATCGACTCGAGCCAGCGAGCCCTCGACCGGTCGCGCACTTCACGTCGGCGTGCTCACCGCCCGCGTGATGCGGTGACCCACAAGGCGCTGCGCCTCGGCCAGCGGATACCAGGCGGCGCCTCGCACCTCTGACTCCTGGATCGACCCGACGTCGGCGGAGGTGGTCACGAAGGCATACCCGATGTCGAGATGGAAGTGTTCCGGTTCGCCCTTCTCAGGCCGCGCCGGAACCGGCCCGTACTCGACGTACGCCGGCAGCGGTGAGGTCGGGACGATACCGGCGGGATCGACTCCGGTTTCCTCCACCAGCTCCCGTACCGCGGCGTCGATCAGCGTGGCATCGGTCGGCTGTAGATGCCCGCCGGGCTGCAACAGGAGACCGTAGGCGAGGTGATCAATAAGTAGCACTTCGGTTCCGCCGCGCACGAGGAGCGCACCGACGGTCACGTGCATGGGCAGATGGGACCGAGAGGCGGCGTTCGCGCCTTCGGACAGCAGCTGCGTCGGCACCGACAGCGACGTGGCTTCGTGGGGGTAGGACGTGAGGTAGGCAGATAAGGCTGCCAAGACGTCTGAGTTGTCGATCTCCACGACTCGCCTCCGTTGTAGGTGGTAGCCCGAGCGCACTTCTTCCGGGTCGCCCGCTTGGACCGATTGAGCTGACCAGCGCGCCAGTTGGCTGCGTGCCATCAAGGCGACCGCACGTCTGGCGGCGCGGTCGACGTCGATGCCATCGCCGATGCGGGCGAATGCCGCGCCGGATCACTGATGACCACTCGGATACAGGGTGGGCTTTCTTCGACCTGCCTCAGGCCGCCCGCCGCATCAGCGAGGGCCTTCTGTGGATCGCTGGTGTGATTGGCGATCAGGTTCTGGGTAGCGTGGGCCCAGGCTAGTACGTCGGGCTGCTCAGCGGCGACGGCCAGGTCGGACATTTCGGCGGCGTATGCGTGCGCGATGCGGAAGGCCCCCAGGTCCAGGGCGAGGGTGGCGAATAGTCCGGACAGGTGTGCGGCGGCTGTGTAGAGCCGAGCCCGTTGCGGTGGGTGTTGCTGAGCGGCCATCAGCTCGTCGACGCTGGCCCTCAGCGGACGCAGACGGGCAACCAGCGTGCTCGGTGCGACGCGTTCCCTGTCACTGATCGCCCGCTGGACTTCGTGTTCCAGGTGCGTCAACCGGGCGTCATCGTCTGTGGTGCCGATCAAGGCCGACCTGCGGGCCGTGATGCATTGCTCGGGCTCCCACAGCACAGCAGGACTGGCCGCCGCAGCGTCGGCCGGCCTGACTTGGGCGCGTTGGCGGTGAAGGTCCAGCTCGGTGATGCGGTCGTACTCGGCGCTCAGTGCGCCGCCGGTCTGCAGGATCGTGTCGCAGCGGTTCCAGAACGTCCGTTCGGGGTACTGCCGGCCGGTTTCGATGCTGGCGATGGAGCTGCGGGCGTAGCGCACGAGAGCGGCGAGGCCGTGCTGCGTGAGTCCGGCAGCCTTGCGCAGGTGCGCGAGGCGACGGCCGAGCGCGCGGCGCGCAGTGCTGATCGCGTGGCTGTCGCCCATCGGCCACCACCCCCGGGGTTGAGCGCTCACGGTGAGCGGTCACCGTAGCGGCCCGCTGTGACATGTTCCGGGCCGGCAGCCGGTGCATCATGCGGCGAGGTAGCACGATCAGATGTCGCCGAGCGCAGTCAAGGTGGCGGCTGTTGGAGTTGGTGTCGGGATGTGCCGACATTGTCGGTGCGTGGCGCTGCGGGCGTGTCGGCTGCCGGGAGTTCTACGTTGCCCGCATGCCCTCCGAGCCCCACGAATTCACCGCCGGTCTCCCGCGCAAGCGGATGGCGGCCGGACTGTTGATCACCGATTCGCAGGATCGGGTTCTGTTAGTCGAGCCGGCGTACAAAACGGATTGGGAGATTCCCGGTGGCAGTGTTGAGGCCGACGAGTCGCCGTGGCAGGCGGCGGTGCGGGAATGCCGCGAAGAGCTCGGCGTGGACCTGACGCCGGGTCGTCTGCTCGTCGTGGACTGGGTGCCGGTCCGTAATGGCCGCACCGACAGTGTGATGCTCGTCTTCGACGGCGGTGTCCTGGACGCGGTTCAGGCACAGCGGATCGTCGTGCCGCCCGCCGAGTTGAAGGGTTGGGCGTGGTCTGACCCGTCGCAGACGCGCCAGCGGTTGCAGCCGTTGCTGGCCCGCCGTGTCAGCCAATGCCTCAAGGCGCGTGCCGACGGGTCGACCCGCTACCTCGAAGACGGCGTGCCGGTCTCCTGACCTCGGACCTGCCGCATCCCGGCAACGGCCGATGCTCGTCGCCGTCGGCGGGCTGCTCACCTGATATTCGTTCGAGGGAGGAAATGTCGTGGCACCTGAAAGCAGTACGACCGAGACGTTGACGGCGCTGGACGCTCGCCGGCGGCTGGTCGACCAGCTGCGCAGTCAGGGTTGGATTACCCGACCGGAGGTGGCGGCGGCGTTCACCGCGGTGCCGCGGCACCTGTTCGCTCCGGCCGGTACCAGCATCGAGAGCGCGTACGCGAATGATGTTGTTGTCACCCGACGCGGCTCGGACGGAAAGGCGACCAGTTCTATCTCCGCGCCGTGGTTGCAGGCGTACATGCTGGAGACCGCCGGGCTGAGGCCCGGCGCCCGGGTCCTGGAAATCGGCTCAGGGGGGTACAACGCCGCGCTGATCGCCGAGGTCGTCGGCCCGGCCGGAACGGTCGTCAGCGTCGACATCGACGTGCAGGTCGTCACCCACGCTCGACAGGCGCTGGCACGGGCCGGCTACCCGCAGGTCGAGGTGGTCCACGCCGATGGCGTCCACGGCCACCCTGCCGACGGGTTGTGGGACGCGGTGCTCGTCACGGTCGAGGCCAGTGACCTCCCACCCGCATGGACCGACCAGCTCTCACCAGCCGGCAGACTGGTGGTGCCCTTGCGGATGCGCGGCAACACCCGCTGCCTCACCCTGCAGCCTGCAGGTGACCACCTGGCCGCGACAGCGTCCGTGCAGTGCGGCTTCGTCGCGATGCAAGGACACGGCCGGTCCCCGGCCCGCCGGGTGCCGCTGCGCGGCGACGACGCCGTTCTCACCCTGGATGACGACACCACCACAACCAACGCCGACGCCCTGCGCGCTGCCCTTGATGGGCCACGGGTTGAGGTGTCCTCGCCGGTGATGCTGGACATGAGCATGGGCGTCTGCCTTGAGAGCCTGCACCTGTGGGTGGCCAGTCAACCTCGCCCGTACGGGGTGCTCAGAGTCGACCGGGACCGCACCGCCGGCCTGCTGGACCCACAGGACCGCTTCTTCTGCCCCACCCTGCTGACCAGTGACAGCCTCGCCTACCTCACCATGCGCTGCCACGACACGACGACGTGGCAGTTCGGCGGGCACGGCTTCGGCCCGAACGCCACCAAACTGACCAACGATCTTGTGGAACTGACAGTGGCATGGGATCAGCAGCACCGGGCCGGCGCCGGCCCGGACATCACGGTGCATCCGGCCGGCACGCGACTGCCTGACACTGAGCGGTTGCGGTTGCTCGTGCCCCGCCGCCACACGCTGACCGCTATAACCTGGCCGGAGACAGACCGATGAGCAACACAGAGTTGCCGATCTTGATATGCCTTCGGGGAAACTCCGGCTCCGGTAAGAGCGCCATTGCCCGTGAGTTGCGGTATCGGCACGGCCGCGGCTGCGCCCTCGTCGGCCAAGATCATATGAGGCGGGTCCTTCTGCGGGAACGGGACAGGCCAGGTGGTCTCGCGCCCACGCTCATGGCGCAGAACGTCCGCTTCTGTCTTCCTGTTAACTGAACTAACGAGAATGTTCTTGCAGGTCAAGGGACATGCCCTTGTTTGCTGGCTAGGGTGCTCGACCATGATCGATG
>NZ_JBEXGE010000040.1:0-70005 GCF_040607155.1 Micromonospora sp. NPDC005324
TTTCGAGGCCACCAGCTCACAACCGCTACCGATCGACCAAGCCGCCTAACTAAAATCAACACAACGACCCTGTCCGTCGAAACGGGTCAAGCCCACCCGTGCTTGTGTTGATCGATCAGATCGTGGGCTGGCGGGCAGGTCTGGATGATCTACTGGCGCGGTTCGCGCACCGGTTCGGGCGGGCGGAGCCGCGCCGGCAGGCGCTGACCTACCTGGTCGGGTTGCTGTCGCCCCTGGCGAGCAAGAACGGCTGGACTTTGGCCGAGGCCGCCGGCGATGCGACGCCGGACCGGATGCAGCGGCTGCTCAACCGGTCGGCGTGGGACCCGGACGCGGTCCGCGATGACCTGTTCGCCTACGTGTCTGAGCATCTCGGTGACGACGATGGGGTGTTGATCGTCGACGAGACCGGTTTCCTGAAGAAGGGCATCAAGTCCGCCGGGGTGCAGCGTCAGTACTCGGGCACGGCCGGGCGGACGGAGAACTGCCAGCTCGGAGTGTTCCTGGCCTATGCCAGCCCGGCCGGTCGCACTCTTGTCGACCGGGAGTTGTATCTACCCCGCGGCTGGTGCGACGACCCCGCTCGCCGCGAGGAAGCCGGCATCGCAGCCAGCGTCGGGTTCGCCACGAAACCCGCGCTGGGCCTGCGGATGATCGAACGCGCCATCACCGCCGGACTGCCGGCGAGGTGGGTCACCGCCGACGAGGCCTACGGGCAGGACTCGAAGTTCCGGACCTGGCTGCAGCAGCACGCAATGGGCTATGTCCTGGCCGTGCCCCGCAATCAGCGGGTCCCGACCACGGTGGGCAACTCCCGCCCGGACGTCCTCGCCGCGAACGCGCCGGCCCTGGCATGGAAACGTCGCAGTTGCGGCGACGGCGCCAAAGGGCCGCGACTCTACAACTGGGCCGTGGCCTCCCTGCCCGGCACCGTCGACGGATACGGCCACTGGCTGCTGATCCGCCGCAGCATCACCGACCCCACGGACCTGGCCTACTACCTGTGCTTCGGCCCCGCCGACACCGACGACCACACCCTCATCCGCATCGCCGGAACCCGATGGGCGATCGAGGAGTGCTTCCAAACCGCCAAAACCGAGGTCGGCCTGGATCACTACCAGGTGCGCCGGTACGACGCCTGGTACCGCCGCATAACGCTCGTTCTGTGCGCCCACGCCTACCTCGCCATCACCGCCGCCCACTCCAAAAAAGGGGCACCGAATCCGATGACGGCCTCATACCCCTCACCCTCGGCGAGGTCCGACGTCTGCTGGCACACCTGATCACCACCGTTCGCCCCTTCGACTACATACATCGATGGTCACGATGGCGACGCCGGCACCAATACCGCGCCAAAACCGCCCACTACCAGCGAAGACTCCAACTCCACCAGGTACGGCTGGAGTACTAGAGCCCGCGATGTCCGGCGAGATCCTGGAGCTGCACCACGACAAGCACCACGCCGCCTACGTCAAGGGCGCCAACGACGGGCTCAACCGGCTCGTCGAGGCCCGCGACAAGGGCAATTACGCGACCCTGGTGGGGTTGGAGAAGACGTTCGCGTTCAACCTGTCCGGGCACGTTCTGCACTCGATCTTCTGGAATAACCTGTCCCCGGACGGCGGTGACCGCCCCGACGGTGAGTTGGCGGCGGCGATCGACGAGGACTTCGGCTCCTTCGACGGCTTCGCTGGTCAACTGTCGGCGGCGACCAAGGGCGCGACCCCGAAGATTTGACCCGGGCGTGAGTGGCTACACCCCGAGGCGGTGGAGATCGTCCAACGCGCCGCTGGGGTCATCGCGGCCAAGCACGGTGGTGACCTCGCCGGCGCCGAGGAGTTAGTGTCCGCGTTCAGCTCCGAGCAGGCCCGTACCCTCGGCTTCTACCTGCTGGCCGACCGCGCGCTCGGCCTGGTCAAGGCGCAGAGCGGCCAGTCGATGGACGACCTGGTCCGGGAACTGTCCCTGCTGCTGGCCGACACCGCCCAGTCGCCACCAGCTTGACCGTCCGCGGGGCCCCGCAGATCTGCGGGGCCCCGGCCGGGCGCTGTAGCTTCCCCATCGCCCGTCGGGAGACGGCCCATGCGCAGAAAGATCGACCACCTGGTCATGACGATCGACGGCCGGGAGGTGGCTGTCCTTGCCGTCGCGGACTTCAACCGCCTTGATGCCTGCCGCCGATAGCTCGGCGCGAGCGAAGCCCAGGCGCACCAACTTCGCCAGCAACTGCACGACGCCCGGCGCCGCCTCGCCCGCCTGCAAGGCCGCCTCGCCGGGGCCTCCAACCTCGAAGCACCCGCCCGAGACTCAGGGGTGCGTCCTCGCCCTGCCGACCCTGTCGACGATTCGTGCGGATAGCCGGCCCGACGTTGACGTAACCAGCGGCCGGCTCACCCGCTGCCGCTCGTCACATCGACGCGACTCAGGTTGATCAGACGCCGTAGCGCAGGTAGATGGTGTCGCCGACGGTCACTGTCGTACCGCGGGTCGCGGTGACCGGAGTGCCGCCGTCGCGGGCCACCTTCCAGGTCGAGGAGCCGCTGTTGGCTAGGCCGTTGATCGAGGTGACGGTGTCGGTGCCGCTGGTCGGGTTTAGTGCTGTGACACACCCGCTGGGGGCGCCCGCGCCGACGGCGGCGTCCAGCACGGCGCCGAGGGTGGTGGTGGCGGCTGCCGGCGTCAGCGTCACCGCGCACGGCTTGATGCTGCCGCTGCCGTTATCGATGATCACGGCGAGCCGGGTGGCAGTGCCGGCGGTGAATCCGCTCGCTGCGACCCAGGTGGGCGCGCCAGCGGTCGTTGGGGAGAGGTACCTCGGCTGGACGCGCCACCTCGACCGCTAGTGCGCGCCGGACCGTCCTTGGGGCAGGATTGCGGATGTGCTGATCACATCCTTCCCCGGCAGCCGCCAACGAGGCGCTAAGCACCACCTTCGCCCGGCCGTGCGCTGCGCTTGGCAACGTGCACGCGAGTTCTGCGGCCGCGAACCGCGCGGCTGATGAGGGAAGGCCGGTGACGGGTTCCTGGATGGTTCGGGCCAGTGAGCAGGATGTTGGGGGCGAGGAGGCGGTTGAACAAGGCGTGGTCTTTGCCGACTGGCGTGCCGTGGGCGACATGTCGCAGTGCCGGAGCTTGCCCGAGGTGCGTGCTCGCCTTGCCACAGCCCACCCCCGAGACATTGCAAAGAGACTCGACAATCTCGCCGGCCAGCTGTGGCGCTTCCTGGGGGTGATGAGTCCGGGCGACTACGTCGCCATGCCGTACCGCAATCAGGTGGGAAGCATGGCGATCGGCCGTATTGTCGGCCGCTATCGGTACCGGGCGGATGCACCGCCCGGTTTCCGCCACACCCGAGCGGTGCAGTGGATCAATACCTCGGTACCGAGGAACGCCTTCAAAAACGACCTGTTCAACAGCCTCGGGTCCGTCGTGAGGATCTGTGGCCTGCCGCCCGACCCGCAGGGCCGGCGGCTGGCGGCGGTGGCGCGGAAGAAGCCGGATCCGGGTCCCGAAGGCCCGCCAGTCCGGCCTTCCGATTCACCGTCGCGCAGAGACTTGGTGAGCGTCCTCGATGTCGGCGACGGCGCCTGCACCGTCATCAGGACGCGACGTGACGGCCGTGAGTCAGTGACCGTGATCGACTGCGGCAACGACAGCCTCTCCGCCGACGATGCGTGTGAACGTCTGATGGACGCCGTCGACGGACAGCCCGAACTCATCGAGACAATCATCGTCACTCACTTCGACGTCGATCATTACTTGGGCTTCGTTCGCCTCGCGGAGCGCATGCGCGCCCGGGGCCAGCGCTTCCGTCGACTGCGTCTGATCTCACCACGCCCCCCACGCGTCGTACCCCGGTACGCGCTCAGCTATCTGGCGATGGCCCGCTTCGTCACCGGCGTCCGCGGCCTGGATCTCGCACTCGAGCTTGAGACCGTTACCGACCGCGGGCTGCGCTACACCCCGATGTCTCGTGGCGCCGGTGGTGCCTTCCTCGCCGGCGAACGTCTCGCCGCCGAGCTGCCGGATGCCGATCCTGGCCGAGCCGGCCAGAGGGTGCTCCGCCGGGACGACGAGCCGCAGCGGATCGTCGGCAAAGTGCTGAAGCCGGACCCCGCCGGCCCGCGGTTCCAGCGTGGCGACCACTGCCACGTCGAGCTCGCCGTCGGCGACCGCCTGCAAATGCCCGCCACTGCCGGCCGGAGATGTCCGCATCCGGATGGTGACGTCGGGATGCGCCGCGTGGAACCGGCCCAGGATCGCGGCCAGGTCGACCGATTTCAGGGTCAGCAGAGCGCCGACGTTGACAGTGCCCCGCAGGCCGCCGCGCACCTCCACCACCGCGTCGCGGGCGCGTTGTGCCACCGCGAGCACCTCCTGCGCCTTTGGCAGGAGGGCGGCGCCGGCATCGGTCAACGTGATCCACGAACCGCTGCGGTCGAACAGCACCGCGCCGAGATCCCGTTCGAGCTTCCGGATCGCGGCGGAGACCGCGGACTGCACGATGCGCACCCGACGCGCGCCCCCGGTGAAGCTGCGTTCCTCGGCGACGGCAACGAAGTACTCCAGCTGACGCAGATCCATCCGTGGATTATCGCCGAGCGCGATGGGCGCCAGCGAAAGCTTGCGTGGATCCCATAGAGCGGGTTCAGCAGTGGCCCCGAACACGTCGCACGGGGGTGGCGACGTCTGCGCCCGACGGATCGCCGTTGGTGATGGCTCTCAGCTTCGAATTGCGTTGGTGGTGATCGGTCGCCTGGACATGCTGGTCAAATGAAGACCGATATTGATAGTCGTCCCGACGGCACTGCCGTCGCGATGCTGTCCGCCGTCGCACCGGTCCGAACCGGCCGGGTGCGTCACGGTACAGCGTTCTGGCTCCTGGCCTATGCGTTTGCGATCACAATGGCGTTCTCCGCCGCACCCGCCCCACTGTATGTGCTGTATCAGCAACGGGACGGCTTCGGCTCGTTCACCGTCTCGCTGGTGTTCGCCTCGTACGCCATCGGTGTCGTCGTCAGTTTGTTCCTGGCCGGGCACATCTCCGACCGGGTCGGGAGACGGCGGGTACTGATCCCGGCGGTTGCCATCAACATGGTCGCCGCGGCGCTGTTCCTGCTGCCGGGCCTCTCTGCGTTGCTCGTCGCCCGGTTCGTCTCCGGGGTCAGCATCGGCATGCTCACCGCGACCGCGACCGCGCATCTGGCCGAACTGCACCTGGTCGCCCGACCCGGCGCGTCGCGGGTGCGTGCGGACATCGTCGCGACCGTCGCCAACGTTGGTGGCATCGGGCTCGGGCCGTTGATCGCCGGGCTGCTGGCCGAATATGCGCCCAGTCCGCTCGTCGTGCCGTACCTGGCGTTCGAGGTACTGCTGCTGCTCGGTTTGCTTGCTGTCGCACTCGTTCCGGAGACCGTTGCGACGACGAGCGATTCCCGTCCGCCGTACCGGCCGCAAATGCTGAGCGTGCCGGCGGGATCCCGGTCGCGGTTCTTCGCCGCCTGCGCGGCGGCGTTCGCCGCGTTCGCCATTTTCGGGCTGTTCACGTCGCTCACCCCGGGGTTCCTGTCCGGTGTGCTGCAGCAGCGTTCGCATGCGGTGGCGGGGCTTGTGACGTTCCTGGTGTTTGCGGCCGGAGCGCTCGGTCAGATCTTCGTGGCCCGGCTACCGCTGGCCCGACAGGTCGCGCTCGGCCTCGGAGCTCTCGCGATCGGGCTCGCCGTACTGACCACGGGTGTGTGGACGGCGACCACGATTCTGTTCCTGGCTGGCGGTCTGCTGACCGGCGCGGGCGCCGGGGTGGTGTTCAAGGGCGCGGTCGTGACGGTGTTCGGCCTGGCCGCACCGCAGGTGCGGGGCGGGACCCTGGCTGGGCTGTTCCTGACCGGCTACGTCGGACTAGCGGTGCCGGTGCTCGGCTTGGGCCTGGCGACGCAGCTGCTGTCGACGCAGGTCGCGGTGCTCGGTTTCGCCGTCGCGTTGATGCTGCTGATTGCGGTGGCCTTCCGGCCGCTGGTGGGCCGGCCGCGGGCTTCCCGGTCCTGATCGGGGCGGAAGCCCGGCTGTCGAGCGGCCGCTGACGCTGTGGTTCGGCGTCGGCGGCCGCTGTGCTCGCCCGCAGGTGCAGGCAGACACGGTCGGTCAATTGCGCCCGGCGGGGCGCGAGCCGCGCCGGATGTGCACCACGGTCCGGCCTGCGGGCCGGCGCGGCCGGTGCGCCTGCCGGTCGACCCGGGCTGCCGTCGTGACCGCACCGACGACGGAAACCGCCGTCCGTCGGGCGAAGGCGTGGACGTAGGCGTCGAAGCGGTACCGGCCAGGCATCCCAGTTTCGTGTAGTAGGGACACTTCGACGAGGGCCTCCAGCGCGTTCCACGCCTGGTGCTCGGAGAGGTCGGATAGGGCGGCGACGTCCGGCGCGGTGAACTCGGGCCGTCCCGCCATCGCGGCTGTGTGCAGCACGCGGGCCTGCTGGCGGCTCAGCCGTTCGTAGGTACGTAGCAGCGGTGCTTCGGCGGTGACGCAGTCGTCGTGGATTGGTCCGTGCGCGTCGTCGAGCTCGCGGGCCAGTCGCATCGCCAGCTCGGCCACGGTGAACCGCGGGCGGAGCCGCAGCCGTTCGCCGATGAGCCGCAGTGGTAGCGGGTAGCCGGCGCTCAGCGAGACGAGCCGCGCGATCGCGTCCGGCTCGGGGTTCGCGCGCTGCGGGCCGACGAGTCGGTGCAGCAGCGCGGCGGCCTCTTCGGGCCGCAGCGGGCCGAGCCGCACCCAGGAGGTGTCGGCGGCCTCCAGCAGCCGGCGGGTGGAGATGACGAGGATGGCGGCGTCGGGCAGGGCCGTGCGCAGCGTGCACACCTGCCGGTGGTCCTCGACGTTGTCCAGCACGGCCAGGACGCGCCGTCCCCGCAGCGTGTCGCGCAGCAGTTGCGCGCGACCGCACGCCGAGGCGGGCGTGTCGCCGTCAGCGCCGAAGGTGCGCAGCCAGGTGGCGAGGATCTCGGCCACGCTGGCGGCGCCGGCAAGGTCGGCGTACAGCGTTCCGTGGGGGTACTCGGCGGTCACCTCGTGCGCGGCGCGGACGGCGAGTGCGGTGCGTCCGGTACCGGCGAGTCCGGCAATGCCGACGACCGGTGCGGTCCGGGCGCGCAGGGCCTCGGTGATCCGCGCCAGTTCGGCCGTGCGGCCGGTGAAGTCGGGCAGGTCGGCAGGCAGTTGCATCGGGCTGCGGGTGGGTGTTTCGGCACGACCGATCAGCGCCGGGTCCGCGCTGAGGATGCGCTGGTGCATGCGCTGCAGTGCGGGTCCGGGCGCGAGGCCGGCCTCGTCCCGCAGCAGCCGGTCGCCATCGCGGTAGGCGGCCAGCGCGTCGGCCTGCCGACCGGCACGGTAGAGAGCGAGCATGTACAGCTCACGAAAGCCCTCCCGCAGCGGGTACTCGTCGACCAGCGCCGACAGTTCGGTCAGTCGCTGTGGGTCGCCGTCCGCCGCTGCGGCCAGCTCGGCGGTGAAATGGGCTTCGACGGCGGCGAGGTGTACCTCGGTGAGCCTCGTGCGCTGTGCGGCGGCGTACTCGCCAGGGATGCCGGACAGGGCAGCGCCCTGCCACAGGCCGAGCGCCTCACCCAGCAGGCCGGCGGCCGCCGGGGCGTCACCCGCGCGCAGCAGTGCCTGGCCGCGGGTCGCCTTGAGGTGGAACTCGGTCAGGTCCAGCGACTGCGGGGCCAGCCGCAGCGCGTAGCCGCCGCCTACCGATACGAGCGCGTCACCGAGAATCCGGCGCAGACGCGACAGGTAGGTGCGAGCGGTGCCGACCGCGGCCGGCGGTGGGTCGCAGTGCCAGACGGCGTCAACCAGTTCGTCGATCTGCGCCGGGGTGCCCTCGCGCAGCAGCAGCGCGGCGAGCAGCGCCTGCTGCTGCGGTGAGCCGAGCCGCAGCTCGACACCGTCCCGCCAGGCGCGAACGGCGCCGAGCACGGTGAATCGCAGACTCGGTTGGGCCTGGTCATCGGTTGAGAAGTTCACGGTGCCAGCATGCGGCGAACGCTCTACCGCCACCAACGCAACATACCGCTGGCACCTATCGCGAATGGCGATGCCGCGGCGTGCCGGTGGATACCGTGACGGCGGCGATCACCGGCCGAGTGCCGTCGGAGGAGCGCACTCGGCCGCCAGGCCTTGCCCCGCGGTTAGCGCACCATCGCGACCGGTGCGGCCCCGACCGGCACGCCGGCCGCAGCGAACAGCCGGTCGCGTGAGCGCTCCGCTCGCTGCCGCGCCGCCGCCGGATCCTGGTTCACCAGGCGTCCGTGCTGCTTGCGGGTCTCTCCGGCGATCAGCACAGTGTCGACGTCGCGGGCGTCGCTGAAGACCACCGTGGCCGGCACGTTGTTGACCATGCCGAACGGCGAGCTGGCGACGTCGAGCAGGACAATGTCGGCCTGCTTGCCCGGCGTCAGCGATCCGACCCGGTCCTCCAGGCCCAGGGTGCGAGCGCCTTCGATCGTGGCGAACTCGATGGCATCCCGGGCCGTCAGCATCGCCGCCGGCGACGGCACGCCACGGTCGAGGTGCAGCTGATGCACCCGGCCCCGCTCGGCCTCCAGCATGCCGCGCATCTCGTCGAACATGCTGCCGACCACGCCGCAGACCACATCGACCGACAGCGCCGGGCGGACGCCTGCGGCGAGCAGCCGTCCGGTTGCCGGGGCGCCGTGACCCATGAGCTGCTCGACGCGGGCGGAGACGGAAGCGTGACCGCCGCTCGCGGCGATGAACTTCAGCTCCTCGTCGGTGCAGGTGTTGCAGTGCAGGAAGATCAGGTCGTCGGCGAGCAGTCCGTGTTCGTGCAGCTGGGTCACTCCGCGCTGCTGGCCCATCAGGCCAAGACCGATGTGCATCGAGGAGCGGACACCGAGGTCCCGGGCCAAGGCGAGATCATCGGCCGTGGCCCCGATGGTTGCCAGCTCGGGGCCGCGGACCGCCAGAGCGAGCGTCAGCAGCTGGTCCTGCGAGGCGAAATCCCGCGCTGCGAGCCGCCGGACGTCGTGAGGGTGCCGGCGGTCGCTGTTGTAGTACCAGGCCGGGTCATCGGTCGGGATGCTGTGGCCGAACACGGCCCGGATGCCCGACTCCCGCAGCGCGGCGACTGCGGCGTCGGCGTGCTCCGGCGTGTTCAGGATGTGCGACCAGTCGAAGATCGTGGTCACCCCGGAGTCGAGGGCCTCAAGGGCACCGAAGTGCGTGCCGATGTGGACGTCCTCGGGGGTGAAGACCGGCGAGAATCCGCCGATCACCCGCTCGAAGTAGTCACTCAGCGTCCAATCGACGGCGATCTGCCGCAGCGAGCTCTGCCACATGTGCCGGTGCGTGTCGATCAGCCCGGGCATGACGATCATCCCGGTGGCGTCGATCACCTCGGCATCGACGCCGTCCAGGTGCGGCGCGACCGCCACGATCCGCTCGTCCTCGATCAGCACGTCGCCGGACGGCAGGTCGCCGATCGCGGGATCGACCGACACCACGATGCCGCCGCGGATGAGTTTCTTGAAGCCCTTCATCGCAGATTCTCCTTCGTTCGTTGGTTCTGGGGCGCAAGCCCGTACCCGAAGATGGCAACACGAGCCCGTTGACGGCCGATTGGCGTTCGATCAACGCGGGCGTCCCCGCCGCTTGAGCGTTGATCGCCCGTCAACGGCACGTCCACACCGTCGATGTCGACTTCGCATGGCCGGGTGACGCTCCCGGCGATGAGATACGGCAATCAGGGGTGGATCGACATGGCAGAGATCAAGGACTTGGCGCTGGAGCTCGCCGCGGACCTGCAAGGCCCGGTGCTTACTCCGGACGACGCCGGCTACGCGGCCGAGACGGCGACCTGGAATCTGGCGGTGCCCCAGCGACCGTCGGTGGTGGTCGGGGCAACCTCGGACGTCGAGGTGCAGGCGGCGGTCCGCTTCGCCGCCCGGTTCGACCTGCCGGTGGCGGTCGTCGCGACGGGTCACGGCGCGGTCCACCAGTCCGACGGAGGCGTCCTGATCAACACTCGGCGCATGCGCGGCATCGCGATCGACGCCGCCGAGCGCTCGGCCCGTGTCGATGCGGGCGTCGAATGGCAAGAAGTGGTCGACGCGGCAGCGGCCCACGGCCTCGCCCCGCTGGCCGGCTCGTCGCCGAACGTCGGCGTGGTCGGCTACACGCTCGGCGGTGGCCTCAGCCCGTCGCTGGGCCGTCGCTACGGATTCGCCGCCGACCACGTCACCGCGGTCGAACTGGTGACCGCCGACGGAGTGCTGCGCCGGGTCGACGCCGACGATGAGCCGGAGCTGTTCTGGGCGGTGCGTGGTGGTAAGGGCAACTTCGGCGTCGTGACGGCGCTTGAGTTCGACCTGATGCCGGTGAGCCGCCTGTACGGCGGCGGCCTGTACTTTGCCGCCGAGCACGTCGGGCCGGTGCTCGCGGAGTACCGCCGCCTGACCGCCGACGCTCCGGACGAGCTGACGCTTTCCTTCGCGTTCCTGCGCCTGCCTCCGCTGCCGTTTCTGCCGGAGCCGCTGCAGGGCCGATTCTCCCTGCACGTCCGGGTCGCCTACCTCGGCACTGCCGAGGAGGGCGAGCGGCTGCTCACCGGGCTGCGAGCGGTCGGGCCGACGCTGCTGGACACGGTGGCGGAGATGCCGTTCACGCACATCGCCGGCATCCACGCCGATCCGGTCGATCCGCTGCCCGTCTACGAACGAGGCGCACAGCTGCGGGAACTGCCCGCCGAGGCCGTCGAGGCGCTCGTCGCGGTCGCCGGTCCGCAGGCCGACCTTCCGGTCCTGATGGTCGAGGTACGCCACCTCGGCGGCGCGCTCGCCGTCGACCCGAAGGTTCCGAACGCGGTCGGCAACCGCGACGCCCAGTTCAACGTGTTCGCGGGATCGCCCGGCGGCCCGCCGGAGGCGGCAATGCTCCACGCGGCGATCGAGCGCGTCACCGACGCGGTCGCGCCGTGGGCGACCGGCCGGGCGCTGCTGAACTTCCTGACCGCGGCCGACGACACGCCGGAGCTCGTCGCCACGGCATTCGAGCCCGACACGTACGAACGGCTGCGCCGGGTGAAGCGGGACTACGACCCAAGCAACCTGTTCCGCCATAACCACAACATCCCGCCGTCAGCGGCCTGACGAAGTCACATCGCCCGACGCGCTGCGGCCAGGCGACCGGCTTCCGACCGAGACACAGCTACAGGTCCAGCGCGGGGCGTCAGCCGGACGGCGCCGACACAGCATGAAGCGGCCCGGCTCCCGCTGATGGGGGAGCCGGCCGCTCATGTAGGTCACGGGCATCTATGTAGATTTAGCAATGTAACTGGCCGCGCCGGGGGCGACGATGCCGCATTCGGGCCAGCCGACGACGGACCGGGTGTGCGACTCACGGCTGACGGCTTGATCCGAGCCCTGGCGGCAGAGTCAGGGGCGGACATTCATGTCCACGGCGGTGCCCTCGGCCCACGGGTCCGGATTGGTCAGGAACACAGAGTCGCCGTCCGTGCCCTCCTGCATACCGAGCCAGGCACGCAACGCCGCGCGGGTCTCCCGGGACGGCACCCCGGCGATCTGCGCGATCCCCTCGCGGGTGAGGCTCTGCCGCGTGGTGTCGGTGTACGCCTCGTTGACGATCCGTTTTTGTGCCGCGACCACCTGCCGGGGCCGGGTGGCGTATCGCGCGGCCATGCGCTGCGCGTTTTGCAGCAACGCCGCCGCCGGGACGACCCGGTTCACCAAGCCGATCCGCGCCGCCTCCCGGGCCGTGACCTGGCGCGCCTCCAGCAGCAACTCGATCGCCCGCGCCGGACCGACCAGGTGGGTCAGGCGCTGCCCACCAACCGTGGTCGTCAGCCCGATCGAGAGCTCCGGGACGACGAAGACGGCGTCGTGCTCCGCCGCCACGCGCAGATCGAAGAAGAGGGACAGCTCCAAGCCGCCGCCGCCGCATGGGCCGTTGACCGCGCCGATCCACACTGCGGGCGAGCGCAGCAGCTTCAGCACCATCTCGTGGAACTGGATGACACCGAGCATCCCGGCCAGTGGCGAGCGGGCGATGAGCCGTTCACCCGACACGCCAGCAACGGCCCGGACACCGCCGAGCAGCGCCGCGACGACCGGGCGAGGTAGTTGCGGGACGCTCTCGGCCGCCGTGAGGAGATCGGCGATGTCGAAGTGGGTGATGTACCGGCCGGGCAGGGCGCCGGTCACCACGACCGCGCCGATGGTCTTGTCGCGCTCCACGGCGTCGACGAGTCGAATAAGGTCACGCTGCATGTGCGTTGTCATGTAGTTGAACGGCGGCGCGTCCACTCGGCAGGTCAGGACCCGGCCCGTCTGCTCGAGCCGGACAGTGGGCAGGGCCAGGGTGCTGGCGCGATACATCGGCATCGGGCCAGTACAGCGAGGTCCCGTCGACGTTCTCTCGATGTGCGATTGACGTGGATACAAGCAGGACGGCCAGGCCACCCGGTCCGATCCGGGTGGCCTGGCCGCTGCGGCTGGGATCGTCAGGCCGGTGTGATGTTGTGATTGAACCGGAACATGTTCGTCGGGTCGAACCGCCTCTTGAGCTGGATCAGGCGGTTGTACGTCTCGGGCGTGAACGCGGTGCGTACCTGCTGGACCGACGACTCCGCAGTGGACAGAAAATTCACGTACGTCGACCCGGTGCTCCACGGGCGCATACGCTGGATCAGCTGGTCCTGCTGCTGCTTTATCGCGGCGGCATCGGCCGGCCCGCCGACCGCGGCGGTAAAGAGGGTGAAGGCCGCGTCCCGGTTGCTCACCGCGTTCGGCACCGAGGGCGGCCGGCCCAGCGCCCCGCCGAGGTGACGCACCTCGACCATGGTCAGCGGGACGGCCGCTGTCGGGCCGGCCACCGCGACGAGTTCGTCGACAGTCGCGGCGGACAGCTCCCGCAGCAGAGCAGTCCGCTCGTAGGCGGGCACCGGATCGGTTGGGTCGGCGTGGATGGACGCGAAGGCCGCGTAGGGGATCTCCGCGACGGAGTCGACGACCGTCGGCCCGATCGCCCGCAGCGGCTTGATCAGGGCCGCCCCGGTGGCGGCCGAGCCGGCGTAGGAGACGCGGACCGTGATCACGAACTTGCCCCGCAGCGGCTCGGGCGCGCTCGGCCCGGGCGGGATCCGCATGAGTGCCACGGACGAGGACATCGCCTCCGGCACTGTCGTCACCCATTTGCGGTACGCGTCGAGGACCTCCTTGGCCCGCTCGCCGGGGAAGAACAGGTTGCCGGCGTAGAGCGTCGTGACCGGAAAGAGGCCGAACTCGATGGCGGTGACGATGCCGAAGTTGCTCTTGCCGCCGCGGGCGGCGAAGAAGAGTTCCGGCTCGTTCGTAGCGGTGACCGTCCGCAGCTGACCGTCGGCCGTGACGATGTTGAGGCTGGTGACGTGATCGGCCGCATAGCCGAACGCGCGGCCCAGCGTCGGGCTGAGACCACCGCCGACCGTGTAGCCGACCACGCTGACGCCGCCCGTCGAACCGTTCAGCGGGGCGAGACCCAATGTGGTGGTCTCTTGGACCACTTGGTCCCACCGCACGCCGGCCTCCGCGCGGGCGGTGCGACGGTCGGCGTCGAGCACGAGGTTCCGCATCGCCTTGGTCGAGACAAGTAGACCTCCATTGATCGGTACCGAATTCTGGTGCCCGGTCGCCATGACGCCCACCGGCAGTTTCTTGTCCCTGGCGAAGCGCACCGCGACCTGGACATCCGCCGCGGTGGCGGCGGCGACGACCACCGCCGGGCGGTGGGTCGCGGTGAGGTTGTACGTCGCAACCTCCTCGGTGTAGCCCGGCTCACCGGGAAGCAGGACCCTTCCGCGAATTTGAGCCCGCAGCCGGGCCGCCTCGCCCGGTGTCATCGACGACGCCGCGACGCTGCCCGCACTCGTCGTCTCTTCCGCCGCTGGCGAGGTGCAGGCGGCCAGCAGCGCGGCCGTCCCCGCGGCGGCGCCGATGCCGAGGACCGCCCGGCGATTGACACCGGCCTTCGCGGGTCGGGAGGGAATGCCGTCGATCATGTGATGTCCATCCAACTCTGTCGTGACAATGACGTGCTCTCTGCACCGAGCACATCCGGTGGCCATTGACATTCGATTGCCACCGGCTCGACGAGGCCGACCTCGGCGCGCCGCGACCAGATCACCCAGGGCCTGGTTGAGCGTTGATCGCCGGGCCTGAGCGTGGTGTTGGGCCGGGGCACCGACACGGGGGCGAACATCCGACAAACCCGGTACGAGCCATGCGCCAGACTCGACCGTCAACGCGAGGACACAATGAAGAAACGGGCAGCACAGCGAGTCGGTCACCGTGTAGTTGGTGAAGGTGGTGCCCTCGGCCTGTAGTCGCTGCACCTGCGGCAGGTACGGCACGAGGTTCCACGCGAGGTCATCGACGAGCACGAAGATGATGTTGGGTGCGGTGGCGGTGGGCGCCGGCGGAGCGGGCTCCGCGCCGCGTGCCGGTGTCCAGGCGGCGAGCAGGGCGAGCCCGGCCACGAGGGTGGTGGCGAGAAGGCGTCGATAGGTGATAGCCAGGCCGCCGAGTCTCTTCAAAATTTGTCAGCATCTATTCAACAGGTAATGATGATCCGATCAACACCTGGGCGTCCCACGCGCAGGTCCGCAACGATGAACCGGACGACCGCGGATCTCGTTGCAGGTGGGTGGCGTCGTCGGAGGGACCGAACGTGCGGGTTGCTGGGTTGTTCCGACGGTGTCGTGGTTGGGTCGCCGGCCTGGTCGCCGCTGGTGTCGCCGCCGCAGTGGGCATCAGCGTGATGGCGTACGCCGGTCAGGAAGACCTGGTCGGACGACCGCTCTCCGACGCGCAGATGTCGGCAGTGCTGGCTGCGGGGCACGCCTGCCCGATGCTCACCTCGGCCCGGGTCGCCGGGCAGTTGATGGCCGAGTCCGGCCTGGCCACGGACGCGACCCGCGCGGTGTCCGGCGGTAGTGGCCTGGCCGGCCTGAACGACAGTCAGTGGCGGCGGTGGGTGCCGTGGCCTGACGCGCAGCCGACCGACCCGATGGCCGCCGTTGCCGCCCTGACGCACCTGATGTGTCAGCTCGGCGGTGAGGTCCGGCAGGCAGGCGTCACGGGCGACCCGTGGCGGTTGGCGCTGGCCGGCTTCCGGGTCGGTGTCCCGGCCGTGACCGAGGCCGGCGGGGTGCCCGACGCGGCGTCCGAGTACGTCCGGCAGGCCGCCGGCTACGCGTCCTACTACCGGGGTCTTCCCCACTTCGCCGAGGCCGGCGCCGCCGCTTTCACGGCCGGGGCGGTGCCCGACGCCGTACCCCTGCCCGACGCGCTCGTCACCCCGATCGCCCGCGCCGGTCGGCGCTGCCCGCAGGTCTCCGCCGCCGCCGTCGCCGGGCAGTTGATGGCGGTGTCCGGCCTGCGCACGGACTCCTCGGGCGGCGTCGTCCCCCTGAGGCTGTGGCAGCGGTACGCGCCTGCGAAGGCATCGCCGGCCAACGCCGCGGACGTGGTCGGCGTGCTCGGTGCGGCCATGTGCCAACTGGCGCAGGAACTGGACGGACTGCCGGGCGACCCGTACCTGCTCGCGCTCGCCGCCTGGCGCTCCGGTGAGGACACCGTCCGGCGAGCCGGTGGTGTCCCGGACGCGATGACCCGGTCCTTCCTGGAGCAGGTCCGCCGCTACAGCGACTACTACCGGCTGGACAGCCGCCTCGGCGGTGCACCCGTCCCCACACCGTCCGCGTCCCGTACCCCGTCGGGTTCTCCGTCGGGTTCTCCGTCGGCCACCCCCGGGCGGCCGACGGCCGCGCCGCCCAGCCCGTCGCGCAAGCCGGCGCCGCCCAAGCCCACCCCGAGCCGGAAACCGTCCGGGACGATGTTCGCGCACGAGCGGTCGGGCAGTTGCCTGGACGCGGGGGCCGCCACCGACCTGCTCGCCTCCCGGATCGAGTCCTGTGACCCGTACCGTGTGTCGCAGCGGTGGAACGTGCGGTCGGACGGCACGATCCGGTCCGCGCGCAGCGGGCTCTGCCTCGACGTCAACGACAGCGGTGTCACCGACGGCACCCTCGTGCAGACCGCCACCTGCAACGGTGCCGCCACCCAGCGCTGGACGCTCCGCGACAACGCGGTGATCAGCGTGGTGAACGGCGGCATGTGCCTGGACATCGGCTGGGACCTGGCGACCACGGCCATCTGGACCTGCGTCTACGACGACGACCAGACCTGGCGGCCGATCACCTGATCCACCGCCTTCCTGCGAGGTGAGGGAAATCCCCGGAGAACGGCCCGCGAGCCTTCCGGGCGGACCCGCGCCCGCCCGCCGCCTGGTTGTCTACCGGTGCCAACGATCACCGGCGCACAGGAGGCAACCAGCATGGCGATCACCGACATCACCCCGGCCGACGTCGAGATGGCGGCCGACAACCACCAGACCGCGGAACAGGACCTGGACGGGCAACGGAAGGGTCTCGACACCACGGTCAACGACCTCTACGCGGCCAACGCCGGCGAACTCATGGAAAAGCTGAACACCGTCCAGGACGCCTGGAGCACCGACATGATCGCCATTCTCAAGGATCTCGACGACTGCGAGCAGTTTCTGCGCGAGTGCAAGACGGAACTGGAACGGCTCAACCAGGAGCAGGGCGAATCCCTCTCCTGATGGCCGTTCCCGCAAATCCCAAGAAGGAGCACCTGCCATGTCGGATTACATCAAGTACGACTACGACTCCATGGACTCCGCCTACGACGAGATGAAGCGCATCACCGACAACGTGATCACTCAGCTGGACGTCCTCGAACAGGAGGCGAAGAGGGTCCTCGCCTTCAACGGTGACTACGTCCTCAACTACGAGCAGAAGGCCCAGAAGGTCCGGGACGGAATCACCGTGCTGAACGACGCCACGCTGGCGCGTAGCAACGAACTGGCTGAGAGGTTCGCCGACTACCAGGCGACCGACAAGAAGCTCGGCGCCCGGTAGTCCGCGGGGGCGGCGGGGAGTTCCTCCGCCGCCGCCCGCCCCGCGCCACGGATCGCATCGGCCCGGAAAGGAGCAGTGAGCATGGCCAGCTCGGACAGCACCGAGATCGACCTCGCGGCGTTGCGCGACGCGGCGAGACAGATCGAGGACCTCATGACCGACGGCAGCATGACGATCTTCGAGACGGCGGCGGACACCAGCACGCTGGAGGCCGGCAAGCTCGACGCCGCCCAGTGGCTCGAGGCCATGGTCGCCGACCGGGGCGCCGGCCTGCGCCAGCACGCCCTCGACCTACAGGCGTCCTTCGAGGCGCTCGGCACCCGGCTGCGCACCATCGCCGACATCTTCGAGCAGCAGGACCAGGCCAACGCCGACTCGCTCCAGGGCAAGGCCGTCGACGAGATCGAGACCTGGACCGGGTCGGTCGGCGGCCTCACCATCCCACCCGCCGACGGGGAGGAGACGTACGACACCGGCGACAACGTCAACCGCGACGGCGCGCGCCTCGGCTTCGAGGTCGACCCGATGACGGGCGAGGCGAAAAAGGCCGAGGACGGGACCATCGCGGTGACCCTGCCGGCGCCGGAGGACCTGAACGTCACAGTCTTTCCGGACACCTCCATCACCCCGGAGGTGCTCTTCACCGACACCGACGTCGTCGACTACGACTACGAGGGCGGGTTCTTCACCGAGGGCGCAAACGACCAGGCGGTGCCGGAAAGCACAAGCGTCACCACGAACGTGACGCCCGAGGACGACGAGAAGTAGGCCATGCCCGAGGATTCGGTCGGCTCACTCCAGACGCCCGCTCCCCGTGGGCAGACGTTCGCCTCGCTGCACGTGTGGACGGACCTGCAGCCCTACGTCAGCGAACTGGTGGACAACACGGCGGAGACCGGCAACGCCTGGCACGACGCGGGGGCCGCCTTCGACAAGGCGGCCGCCGAACTCGCCCGGATCAACGACGAGTTCGACCGGATCAAGACGGCACTGGACCCGGGCTTCGTCGGCAAGGCCGGTGACGCGTTCCAGGAACGGACCACGGAACTGCTCAACCACAGCCGGGCGGTACACGACCGGCTGGAGGGGTACGGGCAGCTTGTCGGCGACGTCGGGCACGACATCAAGGTGTTCGCCACCGCCTTCTGGGAGGCGGTGGAGACCTTCCACCAACTCACCGACCAGCAGGAGGAGCTGTTCGAGCAGGCGGTGTGGGACGCGTACAACGCGGTGGAGCTGTCGCCACCGGCGGACATGTTGCAGAAGGCCCGCGACGCGGCGTACCAGATGGTCGAGCAGAACATCATGATGCCGCACATGCGGCAGCTGCTGATGACGCTCAGCGACAAGTACGTCATCAAGGGCGAGGCGCTGGACCCGCTGGAGATCACCCCCCCGAACGTGTTCACCAGCGCGGCGGCGGACGACTCGACCTCGTCCTCGTCGGAGGACGACGAGTCGACGTCGAACGATGACGACTCGTCGACCTCCTCCGACGACGATTCGTCGACCTCCTCCGCCGACGACCCCTCGACCTCCGCCGACGACGACTCGTCGTCCTCGAACGGCGACGACGAGAAGGACGCGGCCGAGTCCGTGGCGAACGACGCGATCGACAACCTGGAGGACGCCGCGCCGGACAGCAGCGTGGACGGGTCGACGGGTGGCTCGTCCGGCGGCGGGCTCGACGACAGCGCGCTGAACAGCGACGGCTCCGGTTCCGGGTCCGGTGGCGGTGACGGCGCCGCGGAGCGGCAGGCCGCCCTGCAGGACGCGCAGAACGCGGCGAACGACGCCATCGACAGTCTGTCGAACCCCGGCGGGGGTACGTCCGGCAGCGGTGGGCCGCCGAGCGGCGAGACCTCCGGCGTCGGCGCGGGCGGCGGCGTGCCGGGCATGGGCAGCGGCGGCAGCCCGGGGTCCGGCAGCGCGGGCGGCGGCATGCCGGGCATGGGCAGTGGCGGCAGCCCCGGGTCCGGCAGCTCGGGTGGCGGCAAGGGCAGCGGCAGCGGCAGCGGTCCGGCCAGCGGCAGCGGTCCGGGCAGCGGCAGCGGCAGTCCCGGCGGCGGCGTGCCGGGTGGAGGGTCGGGCAGTCCTGGCGGCGGCAAGGGCAGCGGCGGTGGTGCCGACCAGGCCCGCCAGAAGGCGTTGGACGACGCGCAGAAGGCGGCCAACGACGCGATCGAGGGCTTGCAGTCGGCCGGTGGTGGCATGCCGGGCGGCGGCTCCTCGGGAGGCGGTCTGCCGACCGAATCCTCCGGCCCGTCGAGCGGTACCGGCGGTGGCAGCGGGCCCGGCGCAGGCGGCGGGCAGCCGTCCGAGGCCGCCCGGCAACAGGCCCTCACCGATGCCAAGAAGGCCGCGGACGACGCGATCGCTGACCTGTCGGGCAAGTCCGGAGCAGGTGGCGTCGAGCGTCAGCAGGCGCTCGACGACGCCCGGGAAGCCGCAGACAAGGCCATCGAGGACCTGCTGGGCAAGGATGACTCCAGCACCCCAGGCGAAGCCCTACAGGACGCCCAGGACGCGGCCAGGGACGCCATCGGCGATCTGCTGGAGGAGAACGAGGCGAGCGACGCGGATCCGGAGTCCAAGGAGCAGCGCCGCGAGGCGCTCGAGGACGCCCGGGACGCGCTCGACGACAGCCTTGAGGAGATGGCCCGGTCGACGGGCACCGTGGACCCCGAGGACGCCCGGCACGACGACGCCGTCCGCGAGGCCCGCGCCGCGGTCGACGCCGCGATTGACGACCTGATCGAGGACGCCGAGGCGCAGCCGGGCGAGAGCGCCGAGGAGCAGACCCGGATCGAGGCGCTGGAGGACGCCCGCGAGAGCGCCACCGAGGCCCTCGACGACCTGATCGAGGAGAACGGCGTCCACACCGGAAACGGCCGTCCGACAAGCCTCGCCGATTTCCTCAGCGGGGCCGGCTCCGGCGGGGGGTCGGGTGGCGGTTCGGGCTCGTCGGGCGGGCTGGGCTCGGCCGGCGGCGGGGGCTCGTCGGGCGGGGCCGGCGGTGTGGGTACCGCCGGCAGCCCGCTCACCGACCTGCGCCCGGCCGTCCCGGCTGCGGCGCAGGCCGGGCCGACCGGCCCGGCCGTCGACCCATCCGCCGGGCAGGGCATGCCGATGATGCCGCCGATGGGTCAGGGCCACGGGCACCAGCCATCACGTGACCGGGAACGCAGCATCTGGTTGGAGGGCGACGACGAAGCCTGGCAGGACAGCGGCGACGGGGCCTCCGCTGAGGCGATCGGACGGCCGTCGTGACGGTCGCGTTGCTGGAGGAGGCGGCGGCCCGGCTGAGCCGTACCCCGCCTGCGGCGCTCTACGCCGCCGCGGACCGCTTCGAGGAGCGTCGGCAGACCTTCGCGGAACTCGCCGACCGGTTCCGTCGCGCCCTGCGTGACGCCGAGGAGGCATGCCGGATGACCGGCCCCTCATCCTCGGTGCCGGCGTCGTCCGCCGACGTCGCGGCGGTGCTCGACCAGCTCGCCACGACCGACTTCGCGAGCGCGCTGCGCCGGGCCGGCGACTCACTAGCCGACGCCCGCGACCAGCTAAGCGAGTTGGTCGCCCGCCAGGCCGTGGACCCACAGGCGCGGCCCGGCAGGTACGACGTGCAGGGCCAGGTGGTCCTGTCGTGCGCCGGGGCGGCGCTTCTGCGGGCCGGGCAGGACCTACCGCCGCCACCTCCGGTCACCGCGACCGGGCGGGAACTGGCCGGCTCGGCACCCCCCGGCGTCGAGTTGTTCGCCAGCGACCTCGACCCCGACCGGGACGTCCCGCCCAGCCCGCCCGGTGCCGCATCTCCCGGCGCGGGAGCGCCGATGATGCCGATGATGCCGATGGGCGGCATGGGCATGGGCGCGGTCGGTACCCAACAGCGCGAACGGCGCGTGACTGTCCCCGCGCCGCTCGACCCCGGCCCCTGGGCCGAACCGTCAGACGGCTGGGGAACCCCCGGTCGCGCTCGGCCGTCGACACCCGTACGCCCCGAGAGGAGCCCGTCATGACCGACAAACACCCACCCGGCCACGCGACCGCCGGTTTCGAGGCCGCCCTGCAGACGCTCGCCGAGGAACGGGAGCGACTGGGGCGCATGCACGAGCGAATGGCCCAGGGCACGACGACCACCTCGAAGGACCGGCTGCTGTCCGTCGTCATGAACGGACGCGGCGAGATCCTCAAGCTGACGTTCCACAACACCCGGTACCGGCAGATGGCCCCGGCCGAGCTGGCCTCGCTCGTCACCGAGACGATCGGGGCGGCCCGAGTCGAGTCCCTGACCCAGCTCGCCGACGTTGCCGGCGACGAGGTGCTGCCCGGCATCTCGTTCCAGGATCTGGCCGGCGGCCAGGTCGACCTGGAGCGGATGGTGGGCAGCTTCCTCAGCGCCTCGCTCGACGTCCTACCGCCCGGCGCGGTGTCCACGGCCGACCAGGCACGGCTGCGGGGGGACAACTGATGTCCGAGATCACCTCCGCAGACGTACCCGGAGTACGCGGCATGGCCGACGGGCTCGGGGCGGGCGGCGACCGGCTCGGTGAGGCGCTCAAGGCGTTGCAGCGGGACCTCGACGCCGTGTACGGGTGCTGGGGCGACGACGCATCGGGCAAGTCCTTCGCCAACAACTACGTCGGGCCCGCCGACCAGCAGCTCGCCGACATCGCCACCACCGTCGAGACCCTCGGCGCGGTTGCCGACAACCTGCGCCTGATCGCCGATGCGTTCCAGCAGCTCGACGCCCAGGGCGGCGGCACGTTGGAGTTGCAGAGCGAGTAGCAGAAGGCACGGAGGACCAGATGGCGGAGGATTCCGGGCCCGGGGTCGTCGACCTACCCCCCGACCTTCAGCGGCTGCTGAAGGTCGTGGTCGGCATGGAGTGGCCCGAGGGCAACGAGGCGATGCTGCGAAGCATGCACCGCATGTGGAGCGACCACGGGGATGTCCTGCGCGCGCTGCGCGACGACATGCCCGGACTGGCGCGGTCCCTCGGCGACTCGATGACCGGGTCGGCCGCCACCACGTACACCGATCTGGTCCGCTCCGACCTCCCCGCCATCCTCGAAACCCTGGCCACCGTGACCGATGAACTCGCCAAGACCTCGATGAACGCCGCCGCGGACATCCAGAAGACCAAGGTGACGATCATCGTGCAGCTGGTCGTGTTGGCGGCGTCCATCGCCTGGCTGCTGGCTACCCTGTTCGGTGCCCTCTTCATCCCGGTGGTGGTCGCCACCGCGCGCGGCATCCTCTACGCGATCCTGCGGACACTGATCACGGAGCTGGCCGCCGAGGTCGCCATTGGTTTCGGCGTGGACCTCGCCACCCAGCTCGCCCAGATCGCCCGCGGCCTGCGCATCGGCGGTCTGGACACGCAATCGTTGCTGGTGTCCGGCGTCGGGAGCGTGATCGGGGGTGTCGCCGCCGGCGCGGGTCGCCTCGTCGCCGGCGAGGCGGCCCGGCGCCTGGCCAACACGTGGACCAGCTCCACCCGCAGCATCACCAGCGACGGGATGCGCGAGATCACGGACATCCGGTTCAAGGGTGCGTACGCCGCGATCTCCGCCGCCGCGCAGGGTGCCGGTGGGGCCATCGCCGACGCGAGCACCGGCGCGATCTTCGGGCAGGGGTTCAACTGGGGCTCGGTGACGGCGGCGACGATCGGCGGCGCGTCCGAGGGTGGGCCGTCTACGGGCGGTCGGAGCGGCGGCGTCGGCGAGGTGGTGGTGCCGACGGTGGACGGCCTCCCCAGCTACGCCGAGGCGGTCGGCGAGTCCGACGCGAAGGGCGGCGACCAGGTCGGGGAGAAGTCCGACGCGAACGCCCCGGAGAAGTCGGGCGAGACGGGCCTGGACAAGTCCGGCGACGCGGTCGCCGAGCCGGACGCTGTTTCGTCCACCGCGAACGATGCCCCACCGGCAGGGACGTCGGCACCGTTGGGCGCCGCCACCGGACCGGCCCCGGTGAGCACGTCCAGCACTGGACCGGCCGCCGCGCCGACAGCCGCCGCACGTGCGGGCGGACCATCCTCGACCACGACCGGCCCAACGGCGGCAACCACTGAACCCGCACCCGCACCCGCACCCGCATCGGCATCGTCCGTGTCGGCTCCGGCCGCTTCGGCTCCGGCCGCTTCGACGTCGCAGGCTGCGCCCGCGCCGGTCTCCACGTCGGCCTCACCTTCCGCGGCTTCTTCGTCGGCCGCAGCCCCGTCGGCGTCGGTCGCGGCGTCGGCGTCGGCTTCGTCGGCATCCGCGTCGACGGCTTCGGTGGCCCCGGCGTCGGCGGGGTCGACGTCGTCCGCTGGCGGCGCCTCCGTCTCCTCCCCGGCGGCCACAGCTTCCGCCTCCTCCCCGGCGGCTTCCGCTGCCGCGACGTCCGCCCCCTCGGCGGCTTCCACGGCCGCCGCCTCGGGCGGTGGCACGGCGACGGTTCCCACGTCCGGCGCGACCGCCGGTAGTACGCCCGTCGCAACGGTCGGAGGGACGTCAGCGGGCCAGGTTGGCGGCGGTTCCCCGTCCAGCGGTTCGGCGTCGACGCCCACCTCGTCGTCTGCTGGCACGCCCGCCGTGGCAGGTGGATCTACTGGTGCGGCCGGCCCGACCACCGCAGCGCCCACCACCGCGGCTCCCGCTCTCGGTAACCCGTCGTCGGCCACACCACAGTCGTCGGTAACCTCCGCGCCGACCTCGACGCCGGCGACCACGTCGACTCAGCCTGCCACGCCGTCCTCGACGCCGGCGACCACGTCGACTCAGCCTGCCACGCCGTCCTCGGCCGCACCGAACGCCTCCCCGTCGACCGTCAGTTCGACGTCGACGCTCACCCCGGCATCGACGGCGTCGGCCAGTCCGGCCTCGGCTTCTGTGCCGCCGTCGGCCGCGACGTCAACCCCGACGCCGACCGCAACCCCAACCGCAACCCCAACGTCGCCCCCGACCGCGACCGCGACCCCGACGGGGACGCCGGCTGCGACGGGAACGCCGGCTGCGACGGGGACGGCGGCCGCGACGGGGACCACGCCCGCCAACCCGCCTACGCCCACGACTCCATCCGCGACAGCGACTCCGGCCGCGAGCACGACACCCACCACCGTGGCCACGCCCACGAGCGCAGCTCCAGCACCTACCTCGACCTCAACGCCAGCTCCGTCCGCGACCCCGCCACCAGGCTCGACCCCAACTCCGACGTCGACCCCAACCCCGACCCCGACGCCGACCGCGACGTCGACCGCGACGCCGACGCCGACGTCGACCGCGACGCCGACGTCGACCCCAACCCCGACCGCGACGCCGACGCCGACCGCGACGCCGACGCCGACCGCGACGCCGACGCCGACCGCGACGCCGACGCCGACCGCGACGCCGACGCCGACGCCGACCGCGACGCCGACGCCGACGCCGACCGCGACGCCGACGCCGACGCCGACTCCGACGCCTACCGCGACTACGACGCCGACGCCGACAGCGACTCCGTCCCCGGCTGTCCCGCCGCCGACGGCGGTAGGGGACGGGGCGACGGGAAGGCCCGTGCCGGTCGTCTCGACGGGAGATCCCGCGACGGTTTCCCGGCAACACGCCCAGACCGCGACCACCGGCCTGAGCGTGACGCCCCAGGTCGCCGGGCCCGTACCGGCGGCCCCGGCGCGCGACAGCGGCGGCGGCGACGTGGGTGGCGTCGTGTTCGGGTACCCGCTGCCGCGCCCGGACGTGCGTCCCCGGGCCGATGTGGAGACGACTCCGACGACGGCACCCGCGCCGGAGGAGGTGGGCAGCGCCGCACCGAGCGCCGCCGACGTCGCGGGGGCCGTGCCCGTCGATCGCCGCGGCTGGGTTCCGGTGGGTGATCCGCTCACCGTGGACCAGATGCGGGAACGCTTCTCGTACCTGGGCCGGGTCAATCCGGATCGGTCGCTGCTGAACTGTGTGTTCGCGGCGATCGTCACCGATCTGCTGGTGCGCTCCGGTGGGCGCCACCGGTTCGAGGCGCCCGCCTCGGTCGCCACCGAGGTGGGGGTGCTGGGCTTCTACGCGGGCCGGCCGGTTCAGGAGGTCGACGGTTACCAGGCCGTTGTCGACGCGATGAGCGCGTCAGCACCGGGCTCGCGCGGAATCATGGTGGTCAACGCTGCGACCGGATCGGTGGCACACGCCGTCAACGTGGTGCGTACCGAGCACGGAGTCTTCTTCCTGGACGGCCAGACGAACGCTCCGGCGACCGTGCCCCCGGTTCCGACGCGGGTCCGCTTCGTCGCCACCACGGCCGACGTGCCGACACCGGCCGTCCCGGCGGCTCCGGCGCCGGCCACGGACTCCGACGACCTCGCCGGGTCCGACCACGCCGCGCTGTTCGGCCTGCAACCGCTCGGTGGCCGGCCGCGCGACCTCGTTCAGGCGGTGCTCGCCGCGGCGGGCCGCGCCCAGGAGCCGCGCCCGGTGGAGCAGCGCCGAGATACGACCGATCCCGGCCGTCTCGCCGACGGCCTCCGGCTCCGGCTGGTAGTGGTTGGCGAAGACGGCGCGCTGCGGGCGTACGGCGATCCGGGCCGGCCCGAGGCGTACGTCGCACGAAGCGGTGGCGGCTACCTGGCGCTGACCGCCACCGCTGGGCGCGAGCCGGAGTTGCCGGGGGACGGGGACGTCGAAGCGATCGGACGGTCGCAGCGACTGACCGGTCCCGACGGCGGAGAACCGGTACGCACGGTGGCGTCGGACCTGCTCGACGCCCACGACGGCGGCCTCGACCGGTACCGCTGGACACTCGACGGTCACCAGGTGAACCTGGGCGCGCTGCTGGCGCTGCCGTCGGTGCACCGCCACCTGCCGCGGTTGCTCGACGACGGCCTGGTGGTGCGGTCGGACCGAACCGGCCCGCGGACACACCGTTTCGAGCTGCGGCTGACCGGGCGCCGCGCCAGCGCCTACGACCTCGGCGTCGACCACCTCACCAGCCGGGTCGACGTCGCCGTGACCCTGCGCCGCGTCGGCCAGGTGCGCGCCAGCGCCACCCGTGAGTGGCAGCGGCCGGTGACGCTCACCGAGGAGTTCCGGCGAACCGTCCCGCTGCTGTCGCTGCCGCCGTCCGGGATGCCGGAGCCGACCGGCGTCCCGTTCCCGGTCACGGCCGATCAGCTGCGCACCGGCGCGGTGACGGTCGGCGCGGCGCGCGCCCCGTCCGATCAGGCTCGGCCCGGGGAGTTCACCGACGCCGTACCCCTCGGGTTCGTGCAACTCGGTGACCGCTACCGCCTCGTGGTCCGGGCCGTCCTGGGCGAGGGTCCGGTGGAGCTGCTCCTCGACGTCACCGCCGTCGCGGAGCTGCGGGACCACTTCGCCGGGCCGGGTCTGGAGGGCCTGGCGACGTACGAACGTCCACCGGGGTACGCGGAGCCGACGCGCAGCCTCGGCCAGGTGCCGGAGGGTGTCGAGCCCGCCCGGTGGGCCGCGTTGCGCGACGACCCGTCCGTCGACCTGGACCGGCCCCGGTGGGATGCGCTCACCGCGCTCGCCCCGGACGTGCCCGCCGCGCGGATCCTCAGCTGGATCCGGGCGATCGGCCACGCGCCCGGCGACCTCGCCGCCCTGGCCGACCGGATCGGTGTCGCCCCACGATCGTTGCTGACCCTCGCCGTCGACATCGGCGTCGACCCGCGGGCGCTCACCGTGTTCGCCGGCCGCCTCGTCCGGCTCGACGGGGTCAGCGTGCCGGAGCTGCGCAGCAGTCTCGACCCGTACGGTCGGATCACCGACGACGACGTGGTGGCGATCGCGGACATCGCCGGTCGGCTGGGCCTCGCCGCCGACGCCCTGCCGGCGCTCCTCGACTTCGTCGACCACGCCGTGCCGTTCGACCTGCTCACCGCGCTACCGGACACCCTGCTCGCCGAGGCGGTGGCGGTGGCTCGGCTGCGGCACGACATCGACACCCGGCCCGACCGGGCCGCCGAGGAGCTCGGCCTCGACGACCGTGACCAGGTCGAGGACCTGGCGATGGCGCTGGGCGTGCTGCCCGGCCACCTGGCGGTGATCGCGCCGGAGGTCCGGGATGCCGTGCTGCCGGACCTGGACGTGCCCGGTTCGAGCAGGGCGCCGGTGGCCGGACGGGCCGAGGCCGTCCGCGAGAATGTGCGCCGCAGCGGCTACCTGCCGCACGACAGCGCTGCCGGTCTCACCCGTCAGCTGACCCTGGCCGGTCGGCTCGGGTTCCACCCCGGTCAGCTCTCCTTCCTGCTGCCGTCGCCGCACATCGTGCTGTTGGCCCACGAGTTCCTCGTCGACGTGCCGTTGCAACGGGTCGAACTCACCCTGCGGCTGCTCGCCGAGGACCTGACCCGCCCGTCCGAAACCCTGTTGACCGGTCTGCCGCGCATCGAGATCAGCGACGCGGAGTTGACCGCATGGGTGGACTCGCTGACCAGCACGGACATCGTCGCCAAGGAGTACCGGACCACCGCCCGAACGCTGCTCGACCGGCCGTGGGGCGATCTGCGCGGGGCGACCGCGCTGGGTTACCGGGCCGGATCGTCGGTGCTGAACCGCTTCCTCGACGTCGCCCGGGTCGCGGTGGCCAGCGGTCGGATGCCTGTGGACCTGCTCCGCATCGCGCACCGGCTGAACCTTTCGGTGGGCACGGTGCTGGTCGCGGCCGGTCTCATCGGCACCGATCCGCGATACCTGCACCCGTTCACCGCGCCGCTGCTGCGCAGCGAGCTGCCCGCGTCCGACCCGGACCACCAGAACGTCGTGGATGTTGCCGCGCTGCTCCGGACGTACGCGGCCCGTCGGTCGCCGCTGCACGACGAGACGTTGCGCGTACCGTGGATGTTCCGGCAGGCGGCGCGGGGTGCCCTCGGCGCGTGGGGCGCGGTGGTGACCCCGGCGGTCCTGAGCACGGCGCTGGGCCAGTTGGGGCGTGCGGAGGTGCCCGAGTCCAACGCCGACGTGTTGCAGGACCGGGGCAGGCAGCTCAGCGAGGCGACGCAGCGGTTCGGTGACGACCTGCCCGCCGACCGGATCGGCGCTCTCGGTGATCTCGATGGTCTGCTCGGCCGCTGGGTGGCCGGGCTGCGGCAGATCACCGGCATGCATCCGGCCGTGGAGGCGGCGGCCCCCGGCAGCCGGGATCCGCTGCGCAACGCCGTGGTGGCGCGCGACCGGCTGGAACGCGCGATCATCCAACTGCTGGGAGTCCAGGCGCGGCCGACGCCGGAGTTGCGCGCGGCGTGGGCGGAGCGGGATCAGGCGGTGCGGAGTCTGACCCTGGAGCCGCACGCCCGGCTCGCCCGTACCATGCCCGGGCTGCTCCTTGCGGTCCTCACCTCCGACGCCCGGTACGCCCGGCTGCTGTCCGCGGCCGTCGCCGCGAACCTGCGGCAGCGCCCTGAGCTTCTTGAACCGGATGGCACACCACACCCCGCCGTCGCCGAGCTGGCCGGCGCGGTCGAGTCGGTCGGGAGGACGTTCGAGGCGATCCTGCAGGACCAGCCGTTCTTCCAGCGGCCGGACGACCTGAGCGCGCTGGAGCTTGACGAACGTCTCGCCAACGCGTTGCCGGACACGCACGGCAGCGCCGCCGCGCAGGGGCAGCGTTCCGGTGAGGCGTGGCTGGGGACGTACTGGGCCGGGCGGTTCGCCGATCCGCGGTTCGACGCGTCCACCTTCGCCCTGGACCACCAGGCGCGGCCGTGGCTCGACCACGGTGCGGTCCTGGCGCTCGCCCGGGCTGCCGGTGAGTCTCCCTTGACCATCCACCGTCTGGTCGCCGACGAGCTGGAGCGGACCCCCGTCGAGCTGCTGGACCCGGCCAACCGGGGCGGTGTCCCACTCGGACGTCTGCTGGAGTACGCCGGCAGGTGGTACCTCGACCCGGCCGTCTTCGGCCTGCTGGACCGCACCGCCCTTGCCGACGACGACCGGCACGCGGAGTACGCCGCGCAGCTCGAGGACCACCTGAACGCCCGGGACAGTGCGGTGACCGAATTCGTGCTGGCCCGCGCGACGCAGGGTCGGTTCGCCGGCCCGCCAGCGGACACCCTGCTGTTCGACGACCCGACGGCCGTGGTGCTGAGCATGGGCCTGCCCCGGGCCTGGGGGACGGGCGACCCGGTCCCGCGCGAGGCGCTGGTGGAGTTCGCTCAGCTCCAGGTGTCGCTCATCGACCTGATGGACGTCCAGGAGCCGTCAATCGTCCTGGCAGCCGAACTCGGCGTGCCGGCGATGTGGGTGGCACTTGTCGGCACGCGGGTCGGCCGGGTGCCGCTGGACCTGGCGGCGCACGCGGCCCGGCTCGGGGTGGCGGACCCGCTGCTGCTGTTCGCGCTTGTCGCCGAACTCGGCGTCGACCCCGCCGTGTTCACCTCGGCCGACGGGCTGCGGGCGCTCAACGATCCCGCCTCGGCGGAGGAACGGTACGCGCCGGTGCGCGCCCTGCTGACGGACCCGGTGACCGGCCCGCGACTGGCTACCGCGTGGGCCCGACCGGGTGCCCGGGTCGATCCGGTACCGGGCGGGGACCGACCGCCACGGCCCTTGCCGGAGTCGCTGTGGCAGATCTACCGGACGACCGGCCGGGTGCCCACCGACCTTGTGCTGCTCGCGGCCAGTGCGTACCTGCACCCTGCGGTGCTCGCCGACGTCGCCGCCGACCTGGGGATGGACCCGCGCGTGGTGTCGGTGCTGGTCCAATCCCTACCGGACGGCCCGCAGCGCGACCCGGCATCCACCGCGCCTCCCGCGCCGCGTGTCGACCGTGCCGTCCGGGTACGCGATGTCGCCGTGGAGTGGACGGACCGGATCGAGCGGCGCTGGTCGGTGGCCGCCGACGAGATCTCCTCTCTGTTCCACTTCCTCCGAGGTGAGGGGCACACGCTCACCGTCCTCGACGATGAGCCGACTGCCCAGGTCACGGACCTGCTGACCCAGTGGCGGGCGGAGCTGGCGGCCCGGCAGGGACGTTCGGCCATGACTACACCGGCGAACTCGCTCGACCTCGACGAGGTCATCAACTTCGCGGACGCCGGCCCCGGAATCCGGCCCACCGAGATCGAGGACCCGCCCGGTCTGCTGGAGCTGCTGCGCGCCATCCCGGGTGTCGAGGTCACCGACTTCGCCGCCGACACCGGGCGGGCGGACGTGGCGGCGCAGTGGGAGGCGGCCGGAGGGCGGACCGACCCGGCCGACGACTCGTCCGACAGCGACTCGTCCGACAGCGACGGGGGCAGCACCGTCGACGCGCAGACGCCGGCGCGGCGATCTCCCGCCGAGCCCGGAGCGATCGGCGATCCCGAGGGCACCGGACGGCCTCGGCTGTCGGCCGGCGAGCTCGTCGGGCGGGCGTTGCCCGGTCTGGGTCGTGCCGGTGGTCGTGATCCGGAGCGGCTGCGGCAGTGGGTGGCCGCTGTGGAGCCGGACCGGCCCGGCGAGGAGGTGACGCTGAGCGAAACCGACTGTGTGGTGCGGGCGTACGCGGCGTTCGTCGCCCTGCACGGCCGCAGCGCGAACGTGGTGGACAATCGGGTCGCCGCAGCGCCGGAGTCGATGACGATACGGGATCTTCAGGAGCTGTTGGACGGGTCGCTGCGGCCGTTGGCGGACTGGTGGGCCCTCGTCGATGGGCTGAATGCCACTCCTGGGGCATTGGCGCTGATCCACCTGCCCGCGAACGACATGGTGCTCGCACCGGACGCCGGCCCGGCTCGTGGGCACGTCTTCTGGCTGTGGTCGGACGACCGTGACGGGACGTCGACGCTGCGGGTGATCGACACGCAGCGCGCGGGTCTGCTCGCCGACGAGGCGTTCACCGGGACGGCGGACACCAGGTGGGAGCGGGCGCTGACCGGGCACGGCGTCCGTGCCCTACTGCTCGACGCGGACGGCCGCCCCCGGCCGCAGCCGACGCCCGACCTCGCAGTCGGGCCGCGCAAGCAGTCGACGCCCGACATCGACGGCCGGCCGTCGACGCAGTCGACTACCGAGGTAGACGGCGGGCCCACGCCTGACGGGTCAGCTGTGGACGCGCTGACCCTGGCGTCGCGCTCACCCGCCGAGCCGGGCGTGCTGGGCCTGCCGGGAACCCGTCACGGGACCGGCTCGGACGCCGTGGCCGCCGCCCTGAGACTGCCCGATCGCCACACCGGCCGGGATGCGAACCGGTTGGGCGACTGGGTGCGTACGGTCGAGGCGCAGCGCCAGACGGCGTCGCTGGAGCACGACGTGGCCCGCGCGTACGGGGCCTTCGTCGCGATGCACGGCCGGGCGGCGAACGTCGTGGACAGCCGTACGTCGGCCGACGCCGCCACGCTCACCCTGCCCCAACTTCAACGGCTCCTCGGAGGCCACCCGCGTCCTCTGAACGACGTGTCCGGCATGCTCACCGCCCTGCGGAACGCGCCCGGCGCGATGGCGCTCGTGCACGTGCCCGCTCGCGAGCGCGTCTTCTGGCTGTGGTCCGACGACACCGGCGACAGGCCGGTCCTGCGGGTCGTCGATCCCACCCACTCCGGGATGCTGGCACGTCCCGCTCCCGGCGTGCTGCCGCAACTGCTGGGGACACCCGACGTCACAGTCCTCGCCCTGGACGCGGACGGCCAGCCCGGCGGCTCCCCGCCGGTCGACACACTGCCGCCGCCTGCCCCGGCGACCGAGGACACCACCGTGCCCTGGTATCTCCGGGACGTCGCGCTCGGCCAGTTCACCGTCCTGACCGCCGGGCGGCCGGCGAGCGCCCGTGTCGGCTCTGCCGCGCAGATCGCGAGGAGCCTCGTCGCCGGCTTGCCCGTGCTTCCCGATGTGCCGGCCACGGACGCGGCGGCGATCCGGAACGAGGTACGGCGGGAGATCACCCGGGCGCTGACCGCGCCGGAACGCGGCACCGGTTCGGCCGACGCCGCCTACGAGCAGTACCTCGAACACTGGGACGAGCGGCTCACCAGCGGCATCCACCTCAGTGCGGGTAAGCGTCTGGTGTGGATCCTGCCGGTGCCGAGGGCGCCCCGACCCGCCCCACCCGTACCCGAGCAGGACGCCAAGGTCTACAAGGTCAGCTTCGGCTCCACGTCCCGCGGCTGGAGCAGGGACAGCGAGCGACCGGCCGGCGGCGTCTTCAGCCCGGACACCGCGCTCGGCGGGATCAGCCGGCACCTGACCCGGGTGATCTTCCAACTGCCGGACATCACCTTCGGCAGCCACCGCGAGCACGGCAGCTCGGAGGGTCGCAAGGTGCTCGCCGGACGCCAGATGTTCGTGACCGACTCCACTCCGTTCCAGGCCGGCCTGGCCTTCAGGGTGTACGTGGACGGCCGGCTCTGGGCCACCACCGCGACCCGGCCCCCCTCGGACGACCTGCTGCTCATCCAGTTCCCCACGCCGTACACCGATCCCGCGAACGGGCAGTACCGTCCGGCCCGCGCCACCGCTTCCGTCGACGGCTCACCACCTCGCACCTCGTACGCCGATCGGGTGATCAACGCTCTGTCCACCGAACAGTTGATCACCAGCTGGCACCGGGCCCTGCGAGAGAGTCTCGACGCGGACGGGGCTGCCGGCTTCGCCCGCCAGGGTGTGGCGCAACTGCTCAACGAGCGGACCGCGCTCAACCGCAACCGACGCCTGTTGAACGGTTCGGACCGGGCCACCGGCCTGCACCACGGAAGCACGACCATGTCGCTGCACCTGATGCTCCAGCCGATGAGCCTGCAACACCTGGGTGACACGCCGGACGTGGCGGTCCGCGACGACCTCGGCGTCATCGCGGAGGCAGGCACCAGCGCCGACGGCAGCCGGCACGTCGCACTCGCCGGCGAGGTGGCGTCGTACGGGATCAGTGCCATCGCCCGTGCACTGCCCAAGCCGGGCAAGAAGCTGCCCAAGGACAACAGGTGGCAGGGCACCGTCAGCGGCGAGCTGGGCGGCAGCGTCGGTCGCGATGCCGGCGTCGAACTCGGGGAGAGCGTGCTCAACCACACCGTGTTCAAGCGCACCGGCGCGCAGACGCGATACCGCCAGCAGTTCGAAGTGGTCCTGGTCACCCAGCTGAGTTCCGGCGAGGTCCGGCCGGTGGTACTGCTCGGCATGCCCGGCGAAGTGGGCGTCTGGCAGGAGCAGCGCGGCGCGTACGAGCAGGCGTTGCTCGGCGCACCCGCACACGGCCCGATCGTGGCGGTGCCGCCGGCCGCCCGGCGTGTCGGCCGGCTCGTCGACGAGGAGGAGGTCCGCGACCGCCTCGGTCCGCGTGCCGTCGAGGTTCTCACAGGTGGTCGGGTCGTCGACCCCAAGACCCGACGGCTGATGCCGAGCGTCGAGACGCCGCAGATGCGGGGCCGTTACCCGGCGACGCCCGTGCCCGGCGAGCCCCTGGCCCTGGCCACCCGGCGCGGCCTGGGCCCGAGCGCGCCCCTGTCGCTGCCCGGCGCGGAGGTGGTGCTCGACACCGCCGTCGACGGGCTACTCGCCCTGTCGCAGCGCGACGAGCTGCCCGTCGACGTCATCGAAGACCTGGAAATCCATCTCGGGCGTGACGCCATGGAGGCGGACTTCAGCCGGTTCCAGCCTGGTGATCCGTTCCAGGTGATCATCGACGGCGTCCCGTACGACGTGCTGGTCACCGCGTATTTGGAGGAGTTGCGCGAGACAGGCGCCTATCCGATGGACGTCAACCTGCGCGCCCTGCAGGGCAGCTCGGTGGAGGGCTCGGTCGGCACCTCCAGCGGCGTGGGCGGCGGTTTTGGCGGCGGTCTGCTCGTACCTCTCCCGCTGAACGAGTGGAAACTCCAACTCGGGCGGGCAGAGCTGCAGAGCGAGTGGGAGTGGTCCCAGTCCGACGCGTACGACGGGGCGGTCAAGCACTACCGGCGTACCGAGACGACGGGGGACGTCACCGAACTCCGGTACCGGACGATCTACGAGGTCGTGCTACGCCGCGCGGTGACCCCCGACCACGCGGCGGGACCCCGGGTCACCTACCTGATCGGCGACGAGCCGACCGAGCCGGACGAGCCGGATGTCACCGCGCTGCGCACCGTGCTGCCCGACGAGCACCGGTTGGACCGGACTGTCACAGCGGACGAGCAGGGTCGGGCCGGCCGGGTAACAAACGCGACCTTCCGCGCGTGGGACCAGGCCGACCCCATCCCGTACGAGGAGGAGTCCGCCGCCGGGGTGTTCCCCTTCCTGCCCGGCCTGCCCGAGGTCGCCGCACGTGCCGCCGACGCGTACCGGGAACTCAACAACCTGGATCGCCGATGGTTCGCGGAGCCGCTGAACTGGCCGCGTCCGCTGTGGGGTCCGGGCATCGCCAGTCAGGTCGCCGGTCATCTCGCCGAGATGACCGACGGCTACGGCTGGCTCGTCGTGCTGCCCGACGAGGGCGGGCACCACCAGGCCGTACGGGTGCAGATGCGGGCGTTCAACCCCGAGCAGACCCGCCCCCCCTCGAACGTCGAGATCGAGCACTACCAGCAGTTCAGCGCCGGCCACAAGTGGTCGCACGACACCGGCAGGAGCGCCGGGATCGGCATCTCCACCGGTCCGGTCTTCCCGCTCGGCGGCTCCGGCAAGGTTGACGACCCGACCGACCAGGTCGCCCCGTCCGATCCCTCCGGCCCGAGCCGCCGGCAGATCGGCGGCATCGGCGGCGGCGGTCCGCTGCCCGGCGGTGACACCGCCGGCGAGGGTGGTCTCGGACGCCTCGCCGTCGGCCCGTCCGGTGGCTACCGGTGGTCGCGCGACGACGGCGTGTCCGACGAGTCCGGGTACATCGACATCACCCGGGCAACCTACGGCGGGCTCACCCAGCACTACCGCAGCGACCTCATCTTCAAGATCACCGCCGAGCGATGGGACGGTGAGCAGGGCGAGGTCCGGAGCGCAACCCGCTACCTGCGCGTCAACCTCGGCAAGGACTTCATCACGCCGGACCGTCTCGCGGCGGCCCTCGGGCTGCCCGGCGCCACCACCGTCACGCCGGCCAGCCCGCCGGCCCGTCGCCCGGTCGACCCGGAGCCGGTTCGGGCCTGGTCGCACCCGGAACGGCTCGCCGCCCGCGCCGTGCTGCCCGCCGTCACCCGCGCGCTGTCGGTCTGGAAGCTGCTGCCGCGCCGCGTCGATCCAGCCGACCTGCCGCCCACGCTCCTGGTCCGCGCGCTCACCGCCCGGCTACGGCCCGCCGCCCTGGATGGGCAGTTCGCCACCCTGACCGGCGCCGGTCTGCGGGTATGGCAGCCGATCGTCACCGACGGGAAGATCCGGTTCCTGCTCGTTCAGGTGACCGGCGATCTCCAACCGCCCACCGCCGACCTGCCCCGCGACGACGTCGCCCTGACCGAACGCAGCGAGGCGGTGACCGCGCACTCGACCGACACCGCGAGATCGGGAACCCTGCACGTGGGCGGCCGGGCCCGGGTCCGTGGCGAGATCGCCTCCCGGGCCGACCTGGCCGGCGAGTTCCGAGCGGAGTGGCAGCGCAGCACCGGTGTGGGCAGCGGCCTGGCGGACGAGACCAAGGACATCATGCGGCTCGGCATCAAGCAGTCGCACGAGTTCGCCCAGCCCATCACCTTCCGGGTCGACATCGGTCTCACCACCGAACTGCCAGAGCTCATCCGGTTCCTCACCACCACCGGTGCCAACCTCTACCGCGCCCTCGAAGGGCTGGTGTTGCGCGACGCCGGCTCGTGGAGCCGCTGGTCGGCCGACGCGCCGGTGGTGGGCCGGTCCGCGTGGTGGGAACGGACCACCACGATCCCCGGGATCACCGGCGACGCGCGGCTTGTCGTCCCCGCGTACCTGACGATCGCTGACGCTCCCTCGGCCGCCACCGGGCCGGTGGACGGCAGTTGGGCGCCGGCCGGGCCGTCCCGGCCGGCGGCGGTGCCCGCGGTCCGGGTCGAGCGGGTGCCGCATCCGGCGCCGCCAGCCCTCAACGCGGTGGTGCTCGCCGATCCCACCTTCACCCCGCAGTCGTTGCGCCCGATCGCACGTGCCGCCCACACCTGGGCCAAGCTGGTCACCGAACCCCTCCGGAGCTGGCCGGTCACCCTCGACGAGAACCGTCCGCCGAGGATCGCCCGCAAGGGCCACCTCAGCTCGCTGGAACGCACTGTCGCCCACCACACCTCGGACCGGCAGCTCAATCGGCGCTTCGAGGAACTGCTCGAACACCGTTACCAGGTCGGGAACACCGGCATTCGGCTCGGCCTGGACCTCCGCGGCGCGGCGTTCAACGTGGACCTCGCCCCGGACGGCACCGTGCGACCTCGCGGCTTCGCCCACAAGGGCCGCAACTACCGGCAGCGGGACACCAAGCCCAGCTACGAGGTCTCCGAGAGCACCAGCTCGTCGGTGGGCGCTGGGGCGACGCTGCGGGGCACCAGCGGCAACGTCCGTACCGGTCCGGGCGGCTCCGGGTACGGCGGGTTCGGCAGCGGCCGGGGGTACGAGGGCGAGACCAGCAACGTCGGCGAACGCAACAGCGAACGACGGGCCCAGTACCACCTGATGCGCTACGACGCGACACTGGTGATCTACCCGCCCGGCGATCCGGGCCACCGGCTGCTGATCGACCGGGACGGCGGGCTGTTCGCGGTGACGACAGTACGGCCCAACACCACCTACCAGCCGCCGGCCCGGTTCGCGCCGACGGTCGTCGACCCCGTGCAGGGCATGGAGTTGGGCAGCCGCATCGACCCTTCGCCCGATCGACCTTCGATCGTTGCGGTGCAGGCCGCCGCGCCGAGCAGGTTGGACGAGTCGGCGTTCCGTCAGGTGGTGGACGAGGTGGCCGAGGCTGGTCGGGCGGCGTCGGTGCGTGCCGGTCTGCTGTCTTTGGCGGAGTGTCTGGCGTTGGCCGAGCGGTTGGTGAACCGGCTGTATCCGTCTGCGACGCGGGAGTTGCATGCGTTGCGTCCGCGTCGTGCGCAGGAGGCGGACTCTGCCGGGTCCTGGTTGACCGGGCAGGCTGACTGGTCGCCGGTGGCGGACTGGGATTCGGTCGTCGCCGATCTGCGCGACCGTCCGGGCTCGACGGCTGTGGTGTTGCTGCAACGACCGAACCAGACGGTGCACCACATGTTCCTCGCGCACACCCTGGTCGATGGTCGGGTGCTGTGGGCTGATCCTGGTCGGGCATCGGGTGAGCGGGTCTTCGATCATCCGCGACGGTTCGCCGATGCCCGGCTCGAATCGGCTGTCGCCGCTCGTACCCTCGTCATCGGCCCAGACGCCACCGTCGCGCCCGGCCGGGCCGTCCCGGAATCCGCATCGACGGTCCGCGCGGTGGTCGACGCACCACTCGGTCACGACGTGCGCGGCGGTGTTCCCCACCGGGCGACCTGGCGTCCCGAGCCGCCGACCGGGAGTGCGGTGGTCGACCTCGCCGCGGTACGAGCCACGCTTGACGGCCGGGCGGCGGCCGGCGACGACCCGATCCCGTACCGGATGGGGGAGGTTCTGCCGGGCGCCAACGCCTCCGGCCTCACGCTGACCCTGGGTACGGCCAGGCCGGTGGACCTGGCTGGGTTGTCCCCGCAGCTGGCCGATCCGGGCGCGGTGACCGCCGCGCCGGACGGGAACGGCGTGACCCTGCACGTGTCGGACACCCGCGACACCTGGGCCGACCTGCGGGCCGTGGCCCGACACCTGCGGGCCTCCGGCGAACGGAGCGTTTCCGCCAAGGTCGAGGCGATGCTGGGGCCGGGCGACCACGGCGCGCTCGCCGGGCTGCTCTCCGCCTACCAGGCGGCGCTCACCCGGATGGTCGGGGTCACCGCGACGACCACCGACGCGTTGCGCGCCTCGCTGGCCCGGACGAGCCTCAACCTCGGCGTCCTGCAAGCCCAGATCCGACTGGTGCACGCGCTGCGTGGGGCCGGTGCGGCCGCCGCACCGGTCTGGATGGGCAACCACCACTACTGGTGGTACGACGACGAACCGGCGGACGTGTCGGGGGAGGCGCGTCGCCTGTTGGAGATCATCGCCGCGGTCCTGCCCGACCACGCCGATCTGGCCGCCCTCGCTCTGCTCGCCGAGGGCGTGAACCCGGGGGACACCGACCTCGTTGGAGAGTCATGACCATCCGCATGATCTGGGCCGGCAGCCGTCAGGACGTGTCCGCCGAGCATCCGGCGGACCTGCTCGCCGAACTGATCCCCGGGTACGCCAGGCTGTCGCCGCAGCGCCGCCGCACGGCCCGGGTCCGACACGCGGAGGGCTCCCTCACCCGGATCCGGCAGCGACTGGCCGCCGCGTTCGGGCCGGACGGCGCGGCGCCGACGGTGCTGGTGGACGCGCGGCACCCGGACGCGCCGGGCGACCCCGCATCGTCGGTGCTGTGGCTGCGCACCGACGACGACGAGCGCTACCTCCGCTCGCTGGCCACCGTCGGCGACATCTTCCTCACCCTGGACGAGGGGCGACCGCCTGCGGAGGTCCCCGACCCGGTGGTGTCGCGCCCGGCCGACCCCATCCGCTGAAGGGGACGGAACATGCAGAGACGACATGCGGTCGTGGGCCGGCAGGTGGAACTCGACGCCCTGGCCGCCGCCGGGCGCGACACCACCGTCGGTGGGCGGTTCGCGCTGGTCCGTGGCGTCGCCGGCAGCGGGCGGACGGCGCTGTTGCGGGCCGCCGCCGACGCCTGGCGGGACGAGGATGCGGTGGTGCTCTCGCTGCCGCCGGCCGATCCGGGAGAGAGCACCGAAGGCGGGTTCGAGGCGCTGCTGCACACCGTCCGACGGCACTACGAGCTGCTGGACGAGCCCACCCTGGCCGCGCCGGTGGCCGCCCTCGGCGCGCTGTGTGCGTCGCCCGCCGGCCGGTTGCCGGGCCGGACCGCCACGCTGGCCCGGGAGGCCGCGACCCTGTTCCACCAGATCGGCCGCCACGGCCGCGCCGTTCTGATCGCCGACGACGCCGGCAGTGCGCCGGGACGCGCGCTCGCGCTCGACGCCGCCACCCGGCCCGGCGTCCTGGTCGTCGCCGTCACCGAACCGGGCGCACCGGCCGCCGGTCGCCTCGACGCGGTGGCCGAGGTGGTCGTCGAGCTGCCGCCGCTCCCCGCCCCGGCGGTACGGGAGCTGCTCGACCGCCGACACGGCACCCCGGTCGACGACGCGCTCGTCACCGCGCTGGGGGAGGCGCTCGGTCCGCTGGCCGGGCACCCGGCGACCGTCGTGGCGACAGTCGAGGCGCTGCGTCAGGACGACCGGCTCACCGTTGCCGGCGGGCACCTGTGCCTGCGCGACCCGTACGAGTCGATCCCGTTGCCGCCGGGCCACCCGCTGACCGCCCGGCTGCACGGGTACGGCACCGACGCGGTCCGCCTGGCCACGATGGCGTCGGTGGCCCGGTTCGGCCTGGCCGACCTGCCGCTGTTCGCGACCGCCACGCTCGGCGACCCCGACGGGTACGGCGCGATCCTGGACGAGTTGGTGTGCGCCGGGGTGCTGCTCGCCGACCGACTCGGCGGCATCGGGCCGCAGAGCCCTGCGCTCGCCGCCCGCCTCATCCGCGACGCCGGGCCGCAGGCGGTGGCCCGGCTGCACCGGGCGTGTGCCGCCGCCCTGTTGCGCCGTACCGGCGCGGGCGAGGCCGGGGACCGGCTCCGGCTCGCCGACCACGTCACCTCGGCCGGTGCCGCGGTGCCACCGGACCGGCGTACTGCTGTCACGTTGTTGTCCACCGCCGTGCGGGCGGCGGAGCGGGAACCGGACCGCGCGGCACACTGGTTGAGCGCGGCGCTGCGGCACAGCGGCGGCGGGGACACGGCCGGCGACATCCAGGCGCGGTTGCTGCGGCTGCTGGTCCGCACCGGTCAGTTCGCCCGGCTCGCCACCGAGGTGGACCGGATCGCCGCCCGTGGTGTTCCGGTGGCGGACCGCGCCGACCTGGCCGCCGCCGCGCTGCTCGCCGCCCTGCACACCGGCGACCCGCTGCCGCGGCGGGTGCACACAGTGCTCGCCGGCCCGGACGCGATGGTGGCGTTCGGGGATGCCTGGCCGGCCCGCGCTCCGGCCGCGAGCGCCGAGGCGACCGCCTCGCTGCTCGCGGCCCACGAGGTCGCCACCATCCGGCGGGCGCTCACCGGCGGCCCGTCGGCCGATCCGCTGCTGCGTGCCGGGGGCCTCGGCGACGTGGTCGAGGTGCTGCGCCTGGTGCTTGGCTCCGCCCGCTACGGCACGCCTGTCGACGGGGCGGCCGCCGCCTACCACCGGCTGCATCAGCACCGCTGTAGCGGCGACCTCGCCGGTGTGTTGTCCGCCGCCCGGGAGGCGAACCTGACCGGAGCGCCGGAGCACGTCGTGCCACGGCTGGCCCGGCTCTGGGCGGCCGAGGCGCTGGCGCTGCGCGGGCAGACCGAGGCCGCCTCCGAGTGGGTGCGGTCGGTGCCGGACGAGCCCCCATACGCCGCCCTGCGGTGGTTTGTCACGAACGGCCCCGGCGGCGAGCCACGCGACGCGACGGACGCGGCCGGGCGGATCGCCGCCGGCTGGAGCGCTTACGAGGCCCAGCGGGCGTACGGCAGCCCGATCGGGGTCGAGCAGCTACTCGTCCGGATCGCCGACCTCCACGCCCGGTTCGGTGTCGACGCGGCGGGCGACCGGCTGCGGGCCCTGTACGGGTCCGACGGCCCACCGATCCCCACCGAGGCCAGGTGCCTGATCCAGGCGCTGACCGAGGGGGACCCGACAGCCGCCACGCAGAGCATCGGCCACGTCCGGGTACGCGGTCACCGCCTCGACCTGTGGCACGCCACCCTGGCGCTCGGCCGCGACGTCGACGACACCGGAACGTGGCTGCTGGAGGCGTACGCGCTGGCCCGGGCGCTCAGCGCGCCCGCAGCCCGGTCGGCGGTCTCCGTGGCCCTGCGTCGGCGAGGGATGGCGCCGCCGCGGGCGCGTGGGTCCCGACCCGCGTTCAGCGCGGTCGAGTTGCAGATCGTCGAGCTGCTGCGCGGCGGGCGCACCAACCGGCAGATCGCCGCCCGCCTACGACTCAGTGAGAAGACCATCGAGAACCACCTGACCAGACTGTTCGCCCGCACCGGCCTGCGCTCCCGGGTGGAGTTGGCCGCGACGACCGTGGGGACGGACGTTCTCGGTGCGGCGTCCTGACCGGCTGACGATGGAGGTACCACCCGGCGTGAAAAGCAAGAGGATCCTCGTCTCCCGGACCGCCGCAGGGTCCTGCCGCAGCATCCGGGAGGCGTTGCAGAAGGCGGAGCCCGGCGCACTGATCATGGTGACCCCGGGCCACTACCCGGAGAACCTGGTGCTGGACAAGGTGGTCACCGTGGCCGCCGAGGAGGGCCCGGGCACCGTCAAGATCACTGCGGCCAGCGGTCCGGCTGTCGTGCTGACCGCCGAGTCCGCCGCGCTCAGCGCGCTGACCATCGAGGCGCTCGACGCGGACAGCCCGGCCGTGGCCTTCGAGGCCGGTCAGCTCGCGGTGACCGAGTGCGAATTGGCGGCCGGCGCCTGGGCGACCATCTTCGTCCTCGGCCGCGCCGCCCTCACCATGCGGGGCAGCCGCGTCACCAACCAGGCCGGCGCCGGGGTGGTGGTCACCGCGGCGACCGGCAGCGTCCTGGACGACTGCCGCCTCGTCGAGCTCGGCACCTCCGGGGTGGTGGTCGGCGAGAGCGGTGTCCTGCGGATGCGGGCCAGCGTCGTGCAGGGTGCCGGCGGCAACGGGGTGTGCCTCAACGGGCGCGCCTCCATCGACCTGGAGGACTGCGAGATCATCGGCGCGGCCAAGCCGGCTCTCGCGGTGGAGCAACAGGCCGCCGCGGTGATCCGCCGGCTGACCGTCACCGGTGGCGACGGCATCGGAGCGTACCTGGCCACCACCGGGGCGGTGTCCGTCGAGGACAGCACGATCGCCGACATCGGGCACGACGGCGTGTTCGTCAGCAGCCGGTGCGCGCCCCGGCTGACCCGCGTGGCGGTGCGCTCACCCGGCCGGCACGGCCTCCGCTTCGTCGGGCAGGCCGGCGGGGTCGTCGAGCGGTGCGCCGTCCTCGGGGCGGGCGCGGCGGCGGTGAGCGTGGACGAACGCTCCACCCCCGAGTTCAGCGAGCTGGAGGTGGACGGCGGCGCCGACGTGGCGGTGCGGATCGAGGGCGGCGCCGACCCGTTCTTCCGCCGCCTCCAGGTGTCCGGGTGCGCCGGCACCGCCGTCGTGGTCACCGGTGGCGCGCGCGCCACACTGGAGAACACCACCGTGGACCGACCAGGTGGCCACGGGCTCGCCGTCGACGCCGCCGCCCGCGCCACCGTCACCGGGCTCAGCCTGCGCGGGGCCACCACCACCGGCCTCCGGGTCGCGCACGCCGTGCTGACCTGCACCGACGTCGACGTCGCCGGGTCCGGCGGCAACGGCGTGGAGGCCTCCGCCGGCGCCGAGCTGTCGCTCACCCACAGCCGGGTGCGAGAGAGCCGCGCCGACGGGTGCGTCCTGGCCGCCGACGGCACCGGTGTGCTCGCCGATTCCGAGTTCGACGGCAACGCCGGCAACGGGGTCACCATCGCCACCGCTGAGCCGGTGCGCCTGACCGACTGCGCGGTACGCGACAACCGCGGGTCCGGGCTGCGTCAGCTGGTGCCGGGCGAGCTGACAGTGGACGGGCTGACAAGCGTCCGCAACGGTGCCCCGGACGCGTACGGGACGACCGCCGCCGGGACCGCGTACGCCCCCGTCGACGTCCCGCCGCCGGACCGCGCCGAGATCCGCCGTGCCAGTGACCCGCTCACCGAACTGCACGACCTGGTCGGCTTGGCCAGCGTCAAGCACGAGGTGTCGTCGCTGATCAATCTCAACAAGATGTCGCAGCGTCGCAAGGAGGCGGGCCTCAGCGCCCCGCCGATGGCCCGCCACCTCGTCTTCGCGGGCCCGCCCGGCACCGGCAAGACCACAGTCGCCCGGCTGTACGGGGCGATCCTCGCCGACCTGCGCGTGCTGCGGTCCGGGCACCTCGTCGAGGTGGCCCGCGCCGACCTGGTCGCCCAGATCATCGGCGGCACCGCGATCAAGACCACGGAGGCGTTCAACCGGGCGCTCGGTGGCGTGCTGTTCATCGACGAGGCGTACACCCTCAGCACCGGTCGGGGCGGCACCGGCCCGGACTTCGGCCGGGAGGCGATCGACACGCTGGTCAAGCTCATGGAGGACCACCGTGACGACGTGGTCGTCATCGCTGCCGGCTACTCCGCCGAGATGCAGCGGTTCCTGGACACCAACCCGGGCCTCGAATCGCGGTTCAGCCGGACCATCGAGTTCCTCAGCTACAGCGCCGCCGAACTGGTGACGATCGTCGAGGAGCAGTGTCGCCGCCACGACTACCACCTGGACGAGGAGGCGACCGCGCTGCTGCTGGAACACTTCGAGGTCATCCCCAAGACCGGCACGTTCGGCAACGGCCGTACCGCCCGCAAGGTCTTCGAACGGATGGCCGACCGGCAGGCGTCCCGGCTGGCCGCGTCCGACCGACTCACCGACGCGGACATGCGCCTGCTCACCGCCGCCGACTTCGGCGCGGACGCATGACGGGTGTCGACCTGCTCGGCGGGGCGGGGCTCACCGTGGTCACCGGGCCGGCCGGCATCGGCCGCAGCCACGCGCTGCGCACCGCCGCGGACACCGCCGCCCGGCGGGGCACCCCCGTACTGACGCTGCGGTTGGCGGCGGAGGATCGCGGCGAACCGTGGTACCTGGCCGGACGCGTCCTCGCCGCGCTCAGCCCGTTCGGCCCGTCCGGTCGGGCCGCCGAGCCGCCGGCCACCGCCCTCGCCGGTCTGCTGCGCCGCCGGCCCGGGCTGCTCCTCGTCCTCGACGACGCCCAGTGGGCCGACACCGAGTCGGTGCGGGTGATCCAGGAGGCACTGACCGACCCGACGGGCGCACCCGTCCGGTGCCTGGCCGCCGTCCGCACCGGCGGCGGTCAACCTGTCCCACGCCTGCGACCCGGCCTGGCCGTCCGGGTCGTGCCGCTGCGTCCCCGACGAGCCGAGGACGCCGACGCGCTCGTCGCCAGGCTGCTGCGCGCCACACCGCACGATGACCTGGCCGCAGCGGTACGCCGGTACGGCGTCGGGGTGCCCGCCGCGATCGACGCGGTTGTCGCCGGCTACCGAACCGCCGGGCACCTCGTGCTGGCCGACGGTCGCGCCGGGCTGCGCGACCCGACCGCCGTCCCGGTCATCCCGCCCGGACACCAGCTTCTGTGGCCGGTGCACCGGCTCGGCCGACCGGCGCGCGCGGTGGCGCGGGCCCTCGCCGTGCTCCAGCCGTTCGGCCCGGAAGCGCCCGCGCTCATCGCGCGGGCCCTCGACCTGGGCGTGGAACAGGTACGCCGACAGCTTGCCGCTGCGCGTTCCGAAGGGGTGGTCCGCTCCCGGTCGAGCTGCTGGACGGTCACCTCGCCGGCCCTGGCGCTCGGCCTCGTCGCCCGGCACGGCCCGTACGAACGGCGTCGGATCGCCCGGGTCGCGGTCGAGGCACTTCGCGGTGACCCGTCCGCGGTGCCTGACCCGCACTACCTACCGGACCGTCTCGTCGAGGCCGGCGGGTCGGTCGACCCGGAGTTGGCGGTCGCCCGGTTGCGGGAGGCGGCGAGCGCGGAGGCCGGCGGGTCACCTGCCGACGCGGCCCGCTGGTGGGCCGCCGCGGCGGAGGTCAGCGGCTCGCCGGCCGACCACGTGGCGGCCGCCCTGAGCGAGGCGACGGCCGCACTGCGTCGAGGGCTGCGCGACGAGGTGGCCCGGGTCCTGGAACCCCTGCGGACCGGCTACGCCGACGACCTCACTCCGGCCCAGCACGCTGAGGCCGCTGCTTTGCTCGCCGGCACGCCACCGGTGGTGGACGCCGCGGACCACGACGGCGGGCCGGGCCGCGAGCGGCGGCGGGCCGTCGCGTCCCGTTCCCGGAACGGAAACCCGGCGGCGGTACGGCTACCCCTGGCCGACCGCTCCCTGCTGGACTTCCGGGCCGGCCGGTGGACGGCGGCGCTCGACGGTGCCGTCCTCGCCGAGGCCGCCGGACAGACCGGACCGGGCTGGCCGGTCGCCGGCGTCGCCGCCGAGGTGCTGCTGGCCCAGGGCCGGCCCGCCCGCGCCCGTGCCGTGCTGGACGCCGCCACCGACCAGCCGCCGGACTTGCTGGCACCGGCCCGCGCCGACCTGCACCGCGCCCTCGGCAACCCCCGGGGGGCAGCCCGGACATTGCGCGCCGCGCTCAAGGTGTCCACCGCCGGCGAGCTGTGGGTGCGCGCCGCCGAACTGGCCGTCGAGCAGGAGGACGCGGGCACCGCCCGAGCCGCGCGGGAGGCATTGCTGTCCGCGTACCCGGCGGCCGTCGTCCGCATGATCGTCGACCGGGACGCCGCTGCGGCGGCCGAGGCGGTGCGGCGTGCACGGGCTACGGACCAGCCGTACGAGCTGGCGCGCACCCTGGAACGTGCGGTGCGCTGGGCGGGACAGGACCCGGTGGCGCTCGCCGAGGCGTACGCGATCCTCGGTGGGCTCGGGGCGCTGCTGCACCGGTCTCGGCTTCGACAGTTGGCCCGGGAACGCGGCGCACCGGTCGCCGGCCGCGTCGAGACCGTCGCCGAGGGTGACCGGCTCCTCGCCGTGCTCGTCGCCGACGGACTGTCAAACCGGGAGGTTGCCGCCGCGACGCAGAACAGCGAGAAGAGCGTCGAGGGTCGGCTGAGCCGGCTCTTCGCCCGTAGTGGTTACCGGTCCCGGGTCGAGCTGGCCACCGCGGTGCTGGACGGGACGTTCGGCACCGGAATCTCCGCCGTCAGCGCCGGTCCGGCGCGATGAGGCTGGACAGCGGCAGCGCGATGCCTTTCGCCCGGCGCCGCCAGCGGCCGTTCTCGACGTGCAGCACCTGGTCCACAGTCGTCCGGTCGTAGTAACGGCTGGGCAGCAGCATCGTCACCCCGTCCGCCACCAGTTCGGGCAGCCGCGACCGGACCGATGCCAGCCCGGCCAGCACGGCCGCGCTGGCCACCACGTCCACCGCGCGGTTCGCGGCGACCTGGAGCCGGACCAGTCGGTGACCTTCCCGGACGGCGGGCCTCCGGGCAAGAAGCACCAGCAGGTCGGTGTCCGGTTCGGCGGTGTCCGGCCGGTCCGGCACCACCGCCCACTTCCGCCCACCACGCGGCGCGAACACCACCTCGTTCGGCAGGCCGTCAGCACCGTGCCGGGCACCCTTGCAGCGCAGCGTCAGCGGGTGGGCCGGCAGGTCGACCGGATCGCTGGGCTGCCCGGCCTTGTCCACCCGGTAACCCTGCTGAAGGCGGGCCAGGTCCAGCCAGCCCGCCGGAAGCAGGAACGTGCCGTCGGTGGCCTGATGGCGCAGGTCCGCGGGCAGGTCGTCGCCCACCCGACCCAGGTCCACCGCGCCGCCCGCCTCCACTCGCAGGCACAGCAGGTGCTGCTGCGGCGCGGTCCGGGCCAGCGGGCCACCCGCGAGGTGACCGACCAGATAGAGATTCGCCGACGGCACCCCCTCGACCGCGACCCGCTGCGCCGGCCACGGCGACGACAGCCACAGTCGTACCGGCGTCGCATTGATCTCCGGTCGTTCGGTCAGCCACCGCACGCCGTGTGGCCGACTGCCCCGGGCGGACACCGTCAGCGGCGGACGCGGACTGGGCGGTGGCAGCGGGCCGGAGGCCTCCGGGGCCATCGCGGCCGGCTCCGCCACGACGGTGGCGTCGAGCGACGGCCCTACTGCCGGTTGCCGCAGCGCGACCAGCCAACCGTCCTCGTTGCGCCAGCGGCTCCCCTCCGGGTCCGCGCCCGCACCGGCCGCCCGCTGCCAGCGCGCCGGGAGCCGGTGCTCGTCCACGGCGCGCGGCAGACCGTCCTGTACGGACACCACGGCGCCGGGAGCGAGCGTCCACACCTGGACACCCAACTCGTCCTCGAGCACTCGCAGGTGCTCCTGCAGGCCGTCCGCCCGTTCCGGTGGCACCGGAGTCAGCAGCATCAGGTCGCCGCCGCCCCAGCCGGCCATCTCCAGCAGCCGACGCAGCTGGGCGGTGCCCGCGGCCAGCACACTGTTGTCGCCGTGCCGCAGCCCCAGCCGCCCGTCCTCCAGAATGGTCAGGTCGACGAGGGTGCTACCTGGTTCGGCGGTCAACTCCCGATACCGGTCCCGCATCGCCGCCTCGCGCCGCTGCGACATGCTCATCAGCGCCACCTCGCCGGTCGAGGCGATGGTGACGCCGACCGCCGGGGTGAGCCGCCCGTCCAGGTCGGTGTCGAAGACCGACGCGCCGGAGGCGTACGGGGAGCGGACCGGCCGCCACGCCACCGCCTGGCCCGACCGGTCCCGTGCGGCCAGGTCCTGGCAGCCGCGCAGCAGCACCGCCTCCGCGCCGACCGGCGGCGTCCACACGGTGGCGCCGGTCGCCTCGGCCAGCGCGCGGATCTGGGCGTCGAGCAGTCGCTGCTCCGCCGGGTCCAGCGGCCAGCGCAGCCACAGCCGCAGGTCACCGCCGTAGAGGGGGATCGAGGAGAGCGCCGCGGCGACCTCGTCGGCGCCGTGCACGCCACTGCGTCCCCGGTACGTGGAGAGCACGAAGCCGCCACCACGCGTGGCGAGTGCGACGGTGACCAGGTCCGAGTGCGCCGTGCCGAGTCGGGCCGCCGCCGCCCGTCGCACGACGTAGCCCTCCCGGTCGGCGAACTCCAGACCGTTCGGCAGCGGCAGGGTGACCAGCCCGCCGCGGTGCAGGACCAGGCCACCCGCCAAATCGTACCAACCCGGCAGCCCGGTACGTGACGACGCCGGCTGGACCAGCACCCAGTCGACCACCGCGCCGCTCGCCCGGTTCACCGGCACGGCCTCCGTGCGACCCCCGGCCGCCGGTGTCGGCTGCACCGTCGCCCCCGCCGGGGTCACCAGCACGTCGCGACCCAGCACGTCGGCCAGCCGGCCGAACAACGCCGCCTGCCGGGCACCGTCGTCCATCAGCACCCGCAGGTCCTGCTCGCCGGCTCCGGCAGCGCGGGCGAGATCGGCCAGGGCGTCGACGGTGAGCGCCGCGCCCGGGTCGTCCGGCAGGACCAGGCCTCCCTCCTCGCCCGGCACCAGGACCAGGTCGGCGAGGCCGGGCACCGGCGAGGGTCGGTCGTCGACGTCCCGGGCCAGCACATCCGCCGGAGACTCCGGGGTGCGGGGCTGTCGCATCAACTCGCCGGCCCTCCTGCCATCGCGCGTACGGACCATCGCGCCGGCGGCGCCTCGCCGACCAGCACCGGGACGGTGCGCTGCCCGGAAGCGGTCAACGACCGGCGCTCCCGCCACAGAACCCCCGCCGAGGCCCCCGGGCAGAAGACCACCCGTAGCGCCGCCGGCTCCAGCCCCGCCAACTCTCCCACGGAATCCAGCCGGTGGCACCGCGGCGGCGGCGGCTCCGCGCCGAGGGCGTCGCCGACCACCACGACGTCCACCGACGGGCCGAGCTGGTCGAGCAGCCGTACGGCCAGCCGTCGGGAGGCGTCCTCGTCACCGCCGAGGGTGAGCACGTCGGGGGCGGCCGCCAGATCGACCCACAGTCGCCGGCCGTCGTGCTCGCCGAGCACCACCGGAATGCTCGACGGTGGCGGACGCCAGCCCTCCTCCAGCCACCCGTACGCCGAACCCCAGCGCGCCGGCCGCGCGCCGACCAGCCGTACGGTCGCCGGCGTCGCGTCGACGTCCAGGTCGGTGACCAGGGGAGGAAACCAGCCCGGTGCCGTCGCCGCCAGCGAGCCGATGCCGGCGACGCGTTGCAGGTCGCCGGTGGGCAGCGCGACGGCCCGCCGCAACCCGGTGACCACCGGCGCGGGCGTCTGCGCCGACGGTTCGACGGCGGCCTCGCGGTCAGCCACGGACGTCGGGTCGGCAGGTACCTCCGGTGACTCGACCGGGATCAGCCGGGCGATGGAGGGCGGTAGGTCGTCCACTGCCGGCCGGGGCGCGGGCACCGGTGTGGGGCGGGCGGACGCGAGTGGCGCGGACACGAGTTTCGGGGCGGTGGCGGGCGTCAGCGGCGTGACGGGCCGGGGCGCGGCGACAGGTGGCGGACTGACGGGCTGCGGGGAGGCGAGTGACGTCGCGGGTACCGACGGCGGTGCGGGCTGCGTCGGGACGGGCTGGGGCCGTACCCCGGACTGCGGTTCGCCGGGCGGCGGCCCGGCGGGTGGTTGTGGCGTGGTGGGTCGCGGCGGGGACGGCTGTGGCGCTGCGGGTCGGGACGCGGACGGTCGCGGCGGTGGGGGTGCTTGCGGTTCCGCGAGTGGGGACGCAGGTGGTCGCGGCGCACGCGTCGCCACCGGCGCGGCCTGCGTCGTCGTCGTGGGTGACGTCGTCGCGGCTGGCGGCGGCGTTGGCGGTTCGGTCGGCGGTGGGGTTGGTGGCTGCCGGTCGGGACCGGACGCTGCGGTCCTGGGGGCAGTGGTCGGCGGGGCAGTGGTCGGCGGTCCGCCGCCGGTGCCGTTGGGTGGCGCAGCGGCCGAGGGTCTGCCGTTGGGCCGAGCGGTGGCCGACGGCGCGCCGATGATGTCGACCGGCGGCGGAACGGCGGGTAGCCGTGGAGGGGCGGCTGGCGCGTCGGCGGGTCCGGCCGGCGTGGGCCGGGACGGGCTGGACGCCGGTGTGTCCGGGCCGGCGAGGGTCGGGGTCGTGGAGGCCACCGGCGCGGCGGACGGGCGGGTGGTGACAGGTGGCTCGGGAGCAGCGTCCAGCCGGGGCAGCCCGCGGACGAGCGGCAGCTTGACGGTGCCGGTCGCGGCGGGCGGGGTGCCCGTTGCGGCGGTGTCCGCCTCGGCCTCGCGGGGCGGGCGCGGGCGCGATGTCGCGGCGGCCTCGGCGGCCGGCCCGGTCGACGCCGGGACACGCCGGCTGCGCCGCAGCAGGAGCGGCACGGTCAGCGCGGCCAGCAGCAGACCGGCAGCGGTGGCGAGCAGGCTCGGGGACACACCGCCCTCGTCGGCCTCCGGCTCGGCCTCGGCGGGTGCCGGCGAGGTGCCTGCGGACGGCAGGTTGGTCGGCGGTGGCACGGACGGCAACGGTCCGGTACGGACGCCGGGGCCCCGAGCGTCGTCCGGTAGGAGCAGGATCCAGCCGGACTCGACGACTGTCGGGTCGTTCATGATCCGACCGTCCGGCTGCGGCCGCCCTCGGTTGAGGTCGAAGATCTCGCGGTAGCGCTTGCCGTCACCGAGGGTCTGGGCGGCGATGGCGAAGAGGAACTCGCGCTGGCCGTCGACGGGCGCACCGACCACATAGAACTTCTGTGCGGCGGACGATGGCGTCGGCGCCGCGTACGCCTGGGTGGAGAGGGTCGGACCGAGCATCAGGAGCACCGCGAACACCACCCCGGCCAGGACCGCCGCAGTGTTCCCGCGATCCGCGGCCCGGATCGTGAACAGCCGAGCCCTGCCGTCCGTTTCCATGGTGAGCTCCTGAGTGTGGAGGCATTATGAGCGGAATTACACCGTATTCGTCCGGCGAGGGCAATGTTGCCGACCGATGCCGTGCCGCCGTGGTGGAGATCGGCGAACAGGTCGATCGCCTGCGGGTTCAACTTGGACGGCTCGACCCCGGGCGACTGCGGATGTCCCCCCTACGGTTCCAGGCGTTGCTCGTCGGATTCGACATCTACGCCCGGATGCTCGATGACGCGTTGAACGACATCGTCGCCGACCTCCGGGCGTCCGCCGCGTCGTCGAGCCGCGACCTGGAGTCGACAGCGGGTGAGCGACGATGACCGGCACACCATACGAAGTCGATCCCGGTCCCGCCATCGGTCAGCTGGCGGCGGGTCTCGCCGACCGGTTGGCCACCCTGCGGCGCATGGTGGAACCGATCACCCCGGCCGCGCCCGGCGTCGAGCAGGCCGCGCTGCGGCCGTCGCACGAGTGCGCCATCGCGGTGGACGGTCTGCTCGGCCGCACCGGCATCCTGACCCTCATCGGCGGCGCGCTGGACCTGAGCTGGCCGGTCGGCGGCGACGCCGGTTGGCCCGCCGACGACGCGCCGGGCCGGGGTGCCTGAGATGCACTGCGAGGACGCCATCATGCGGGCCAAGGTGGGTCTGCTCACCATCGGCCGGGTGAGCGACACCGAGCGCTCGGAGGTGGCTCGCCACCTGACCGACTGCCCGTCCTGCCGATCCGAGCGCGACGACGTCGCCCGGGTCGTCGACCTGCTCGACGTGCTGCGGTCCGCGCCGGGCACCCTGCTACGCGAGCTGCCCGCCGTCCCGTCGGCCGCCGTCGCCGCGCCGGTGCTGCTGCGCCCACCCGCACAGCAGTTCGGCGTGCCGACCGCCACCGCGCCGGCGCGGGCGTCGTCGTACCCGCTCGCCATCGCGGCGCCACCGTCGGCGGAGGTGGCGCGCTCGGGCTCGGCGGCGGTCGCGGTCCGGTCGACGCGGTCTCCGGCCGTCCCCCGGTCGCGCCCGGCGTCGCTGTCCTACCTTCCGCCCCGTCCCACCACCGGCCCCCTCTCCGTCGGGCCGCACTCGCACCGCCGCCCGCGCCGCTGGTCACCCGCGCTCACCGTCTCGTCGGTCCTGCTCGTCGTGGCGGTGGCCGCCGGCACCACTGTCGTCTACCGGGCATCCCAGGCGAATCCGCCGGGACCGACAGTGGCGACCGCCGTGTCCAGCGACGCGCCCGGCGTCGACCTGCGCGTGGCGGTACGTGGCGGGACGGACGGGCTGGCCGTGGAGCTGACCGTCGGTGGCCTGGTCCGCGGCTCGTCGTACGAGGTGTACGCGATCACAGTGGACAACAGGTTGACGCTGCTCGGCGAGCTGACCGGCGGGGCCGGCCCGGTCCGATGGTCGGGGGTGGCCCACGTGCCGGTGGACCAGCTTGCCTACCTGAGCGTCACGCGGACGGGCGGCGGGATGGTGGCGACGGCGAGGGTCGTCCGCAGCTCCTCCGCACCAGTGTGACATATGCCACAGCTCGCCTTCGAAGAGGATTTACGCAGGTCCCGGTCGTCAGTGGACCGTGGCCGCTTCAGTAAGGTGTCGCCGTCCGTGAACCCGGCATTCGGCGGCGTCGTTATGGTTTCCGTGGATCAGGTCACCGCGCAGGCGGCGTCCGGCGAGTTGGCGCGCCCTCCGGCGAACGACGAGGCGCTCGGGGTCGCATACCGGACTCATGGCCCGGTCGTGCTCAATTACCTGTCGCGCATGTTGCTGGGCAACCGCGCGCTGGCCGAGGACATCCTCCAGGAGACGCTGGTCCGCGCCTGGAACCATCCGGAGGCGCGTACGGCGGATGGGCAGTGGAGCCGGGGCTGGTTGCTGACCGTCGCCCGGCGCATCGCCATCGACCACATCCGCTCGGCGCAGGGGCGTACGACCGAGGTGCTCGACGAGCGCATCGCCGACCGCGAGGTGGCCGAGGACGACGTCGACCGGCTGCTGAACGCGCGGACCGTCCGGGAGGCGGTCGCGGCGCTGCCGGAGCGGCTGCGCAGCGCGCTGATCGAGATCTACTTCCGGGAGAGCTCGATCGCGGAGGCGGCCCGGAACCTATCCGTTCCGGAGGGGACGGTGAAGTCCCGGACGTTCTACGCGCTCCGGGCACTGCACGAGGAATTGGTGAAACGTGACTTCGCGCTCTAGGAGGCCGTTGTGACGGTCCGATCGATGCGCCGGTGGGCGGTGGCCGCCCTGGTGGTCGCGCTGCTCGCCGTGCTGACGCCTGCCACCCCTGCCACGGCTGCGGCGGACGAGTACGTGCTGTACGCCACGGTCACGGCGAGCAGTTCCGGTCAGGGGCAGACCCTCACCGACATCGCCGGGCGCTACCTGGGCGACGCCGGGCGGGCCGATGAGCTGTTCAACCTCAACAGCGGCCGCCTGCAGCCGGACGGCAGGGCGCTCACCGACCCGGAGCGGTTGATCCCGGGCTGGTACGTCGTGCTGCCCTGGGACGCCGTCGGACCCGGCGTGCAGTACGGCGTCCTGCCGACCCGGCCAGGGGACCCGTCCGCCACGGCGACGCCTCCGTCCACCGCCACCGGGCCGGGCAGCCCGACGTCGGGTCCCGTCCCGCTGCCGACGTCCAAGCCGGGCGGCAAGTGCGTGGCCACCACCGTCGCGAGCGACAGGTCCACCTGGGCCACCAGCCGGCTGGCCGCGGACCGGGTGTGGCCGCGGACCAAGGGCGCCGGACAGTTGGTGGCCGTGGTCGACTCCGGGGTCGACGGCCGGCTGCCGCAGTTGACCGGCCGGGTTGCACAGGGCGCGGACCTGGTCACCGGCGGCCGGCGCGGCGACATCGACTGCCTGGGCACCGGCACCGCGATGGCCGGCCTGATCGCCGCGAGCGCCCCGCCCAGCGGTGGCTTCGCCGGCATCGCGCCCGATGCGGTCGTGCTGCCCGTCCGGATCGCCACCGACGGCAAGCCGGTGGGCCCGGCGGACCAGGCCGCGGCCATCGAGGTCGCCGCCTCCGCCGGCGCCACCGTGATCGCCCTGGGCGACCACGTAGCGGTCACCGACGAGGGGGTACGTCGGGCGATCGAGCAGGCGCTGTCCCGTGACATCGTGGTGATCGCGGGCGCGCCCGCCGGTGCCGAGAACGCCGGGGCGGCCGACCTGCTGCCCGAGTACCTGCTGCTGGTCGGCGGGGTGAGCGCGGACGGCAAGGCGGCCGAGGAGTACGCGACCGACACCGTGGACGTCGTCGCGCCCGGCGTCAACGTGTCCAGCCTCGGCATCACCGGCACCACGGGGTTCGTCGGCAGCGGCACCCGGTACGCGGTGGCGCTCGCCGCCGGGGAGGCGGCGCTGGTGCGGGCCGCGCACCCACGGCTGTCGGCGGTGCAGGTGACCCGCCGGATCGTGCTGACCGCGGACGAGATGGGCGGGACGCCGACCGGCAGCCCCTACGGGCACGGGATGATCGACCCGGAGGCCGCGGTGGTCGAGGACCTGCCGGACGAGACCGAGTCGGTGCCGCCGGAGCCGTCCGGCACCAGCGGCGGGGTCACCGGCGCCGGCACGGTCGCGCAGATCGCCATCCTGCTCACCATGGTGGCCGCCCTGGTGGCCGGTGCGCTGCTGGTCGTCCGGCTGCGCCGTTCCACCCGCCGCTCGGCCGAGGGTCCCGGCGATCCACCTGTCGCCGCCGAACCCACCGCTCCCGAGCCGGAGACATCGGCACCGAGCGGTGGACGATGAAGACGTCCACGGCTGAACCGGCACCCGGTCACACTCGTTCTCCAGGTGGCAGGGGGATGGGTGAACGGCGGGCGACCAGGGATATGAGGATTTGATGCCCAGTGGGCAACATCGGATGTGACGAGCCGGAGCTGCGCGGCAAGATCGCGCTCTACGTCGCCGGGCGGATCTCGGGCAGTGAGCAGTGGGCGGTGGAGGATCACCTCGCCCACTGCGCCGACTGTCTGGAGGAGAGTCGGATCCTCGGCGACGCCGTGCTCGCGCTGGCCGTCCTCGGGGAGGGGGACCGGCGCGAACTGGTCGCCGACTTCGGCGTGCCGATCGCCGCGACGACGGCGCACGGCGGTGCGCGTCCAGGGGCGGCGTCCGCTCCGCCGGCGCGTGACGACGCGGGGCGACGCCCGGCGTCGCGGCCGTCCGGCCCGGCTCGACCCGCGTCGCGCCCCGGCCGCCAGCTCCGGCGTAAGCCGCTGCTGGCCGCGGGTGGTCTGGTGCTCGTCGTCCTGCTGGCCATCGGTGGCGTACTCGGCCAGTCCGTGCTGAACGACGCGCCGCCGCCGGTCGCGCTGGTCGCGGACTCCGGGGGGAGCGCCAGCGGCGCCGTCCTGTCGGTGACCGTGTCGCCGAACGGTGGCGACGCGGCCGTGCGGGCCACAGTGTCCGGTCTGGAGGCTGGCCGGGGCTACCGCTTCTACGTCACCGACGTGGCCGGCATCAGCTACGACATCGCCGGGTTGACCGGAACCGGCCAGGCTCAGGACCTCACCGGCGCGTGTCCGGTGCCGATGGACCGGCTGGAGCGGTTCAGTGTGACGGCCGCCGACGGCGCGCTTGTCGTCGCCGCGACGGTCCGCCGGAACAGCGGCACGCCGGCCCCGCCCGGTTAACCATTCAAGAAAGTTTCGGTCGCTGGTTCCCCGCAAGAAACATCGAACGTCTACGGTCGCGGGATGCCCACCCCTGGCGGCGTGCGCCACGCCGGTCCGAGGTCGTCGTCCGCATGACGTCCGACCAGTCCGATTGGACGAACCAACGGGCGGCCCGCCCCTGATGTCACCGCCCGCAGCCCCCCACCCCGGGCCGCGCCGACCATCCTCCGAATCCCTGCGCTGGCTGGCCGACGGTCTCGCCGTGGTCGGCCCGGACCCCGCTGGCGTAGTCGCCGTCGGGGCCGCGCGGTTGCCCACCGAGCCCGGCGTGGTGACCGTCATCGGAGAGATCGCCGGCCCGGAGGACTGGGCGGCGATCACCGATGCCCTGCCAACGCTTGTCCAGCCCGGCACTGCGGTCCGGCTGGGCATCTCCGGCGCCGGCACCGCGCTCGGACCGGCAGCCACGCCGGACCGCGACGCGTCCCCGGCCGCCGCCCTGTCCCGGCAGGTGCAGGCCGACGTGTACGCCCCGGACGGGCCGCTGTTGCTGGTACCCGGCGGCACCCTGTACGTCGAAGCGGGCTGGCGGCGGTCCAGCGGGTCCGGGCAGTCGGTGCCGGCCGGCCTGCGCCACCCCAGGCCGGTCTGGGAGCCGGAGATCGACACTGTCGCCCGACACACCGGGGGCGCGCTGCGGGCGTGGTCGGTGCCGGCCGGGTTGTGGGTGCACCGTCAGACCGCGGACCAGGCACGGGTCTCGTACGACGATCCGGTGTACGCCATCCCTCCGGAGAGCAGGCGGGCGGTGGTGGTGGTCGGTCGTCCGGGTCTCGGGCCACCGGACCCGCGGGCGGTCCGCACCGTCCTGGACGCGCTCGACCCGTCGGTGCTGTTGACGCCGTACGGCGTGCCGTTGTCGTTGGTGGTGGATCTCGCCAGCGAGTTGGCCGGGCGGTGGGGCCGGCCGATGGAGGTTGCGACAGGTCTGCCCACACTCGACGACGAGAACCGTCTGGTGTCCGCCGCGGTGGACCCGGACGGCCGGGACTGGTGGATTCCCCCGGTGTCCCGGCTGCGGTGCGCGCCGGGACAGGCACCGATCCCGGTGGCGCCACCGGCGGTCGTCGCCGGACTGCCCACCGACGGGGACGGCTACCGACTCGGCCCCGGGTGGGTGGTGGAGCCGACGGCGTGGGGCCTGTGGCTGCGACCACCGCACGTGCGAGACGACTGGGACGACCTGCGCCGCCGCCCCACTGACGGCACCCGACTCACCATCCTGGTCGGTCTGCCGGGGGAGCCTGCGCCGCCCGAGGTCCGGCCGTTACTGTCCGCGCTCGTCGCCCGGCTCACCCCGCAGCAGCGGGCGCGGACCACGTTCGTGCCGGACGAGGTGGAAGTCCTGGTCCGCGCCTCGAACGATCCGGTGCCGGCGGGCACGGACGGTGAGCGCATCAGCGGCCCCAGGTTCGCGCGGTGAGCGCGGCGTCCCGGTCGAGCGCCGGCCCGCTGGGCAGCAGGGCGAGGAAGTCCCGGGGCACGTCCGTGGGGGACACTCCGGAGTAGCCGAGTGAGTCGGTCGTCTGGTCGTCGGGTAGCGGGAACTTGACCCCGAACTCGGATACCAGGTAGACGCCGGTGGGCACCGCGCCGGGCGCGGGCAGGTCGCGGAGCAGCATTCCGCTGCCGGTGCGCAGGACCACCTCGTCCGCCAGGCCGGCCGATCCCGGGGCGGCGGGCACCGTCACGGCCCGGTCCAGCGCGGCGTCGGCCACCGCGAGCATCTCGGACCGTACGCTGCCGGAGGCGACGCTGTGCCGCACGCACGGCACCGCCCCACCCAGGTCGTTGACGAGCGGCGGAGGCTCGGCGGGGAAGCCGGTGACGTACTCACCCCCGGCGACCATCGGTGCGGCCTGCATCGTGTCGGCGTCCACCGGGATCGGACGGGGCGCCGAACCGGGGTAGGACCGCCGGCTGGCGGGGTCGCCGAGCAGCAGCGCGCCGACGGTACGGCTGACCGGCGCGATCCCGTCCGTCCGGGCCAGGTACAGCTCGCGCGTGGCCAACGCCGGGTTGGCCACCTCGAAGATCTGCCCGACCACCGACGGGATGCCGGCGACCACCGGCCCGGCCTGGCCACGTCCGGCGATCACCGGGACGACCAGGTCACGTCCGGAGTCGATCGGGTTGAGCCACGCCTCGGTGACCCGTACCGGCGGCGTGCCACCGTAACCCAGCGCGACCCGGATCTGGTCCCCGGCGAGGCGGTAACGGCGACCCTGCCACACCAGGTGCAGGCCAGCGTCCGGAGTGGACACCAACAGCGCTCCCGGGTCCCGGCCCGGCACGTCGTCCAGGACCAGGGTGGTCCGCTCGGCCCGGGTGCGGTCCAGTGGGCGTCGGGCGCACACCGTCCACGCGCCACGGTAGAGCTGCTTGCCGGTCGGGACCGCGTCCGGCGCGTCCGGGATGCCCACCGGCGCCCCGATCGGCACTCCGGTCAGCGAGTTGCGCGAGACTGAGCGCACCGGGGCGGCGCTCTTCAGGATCAGCGCCGCCGACGTGTAGTTGAGCACCGGCCGCAGCTCGCCGTCGAGCAGCAGGTACCGCGCCCCGGTCTCCTTGACGACGATGATCGAGCCGGGCTTGCGCCACTGGTCGCTGCCGCCGGGGCGGAGCATCCCGTAGATGCCGAAGCCGGCCGCGATGAGCACGGTGAGCAGCAGGCCCACCGCGGATCCGATGGCAAACCGTCGGTGCGGCGGGTCGTCGCCCTCCGGACGGCCCTTCATCAACGCGCCGATCAGCCGCCCGGCCTCGAACAGGTACGCCTGGACCTGGTCCCTGCGCGAGCGCACGTCAGCCGGCCCAGGCCCGGATCGCGGCGTACACGCCGAGCACGGCGCCCAGCACCGGCAGGACCGCGAGGGCGACTGCCAGTTCGAGGATGTCGGCGGCCCGCGCCCAGTAGGGCCGGAGCCGCCGGCCGGGCAGGATCGTGCTCGCGGCGAGGAACGCCAGGCCGATCATGGCAAGCAGCGGCAGCGCTGCCAGCCGCAGGTAGAACTGTTGCCCACCACCCCAGCCCAGCAGCACCAGGACGACCAGGCTGGTCGCCGGGACCAGCACCGTCCAGCGCTGCACGGCGTGTGTCAGGTGGCGGGCGCGCAGCAGCAGCAGCACTGCCGTGACCAGGCCGAGGACCCGTGGCCAGGTGCCGCCGGGCAGCACCAGGAGGGCGGCCAGCGGCAGCTGCGCCACCCCGACCCCGATCAGCAGCGCGGACTGGTGACCGACGGCGGCGTTTCCGCGTTCCACCACCAGCCGGTACGGGATGGGATCGATGTCGTCGGAGAGCTGCTCCGGGCGGCGCGGCATCATCGGCAGCAGCAGACCGCCGAGGCGGAACGCCAGCAGCGGCAGCACCATCATCACGATGAGCGTCACGACCACTGTGGTCCCGGCGACGCGTTGAGTGTCGAAACCACTGGCGGCGGCGACCACGGCCGGTGTGCCGACCAGCAGCAGGCCGGTGATCGTGCCGGTGAACAGCAGCGCGCCGTCCGCGACCGCGGCGAACCCGGCGCAGACGGCGGCGAGCGCGCAGAGGCAGACCGCCGAGACGGTGACCGTCCAGGCGGCGCCGGGCGCCGCCCACTGGGTGGCCGTCCACCCGGCCGTGGCGGCGTACACGGCGGCGCAGCCGGCCAGCAGGGTGCCCGCCACCGGGTCGGTCGCGGCCCGGCTCGCCAGGCCCGCCGCGCCGATGAGCAGCAGCGCGGCCGTCGCGGCGGCGAGTGCCCGGTACGCCGCCGGACCACCCAGCGCCAGCACCGGCAACCCGGTCAGGACGGCGAGCCCGCCGAACGTCAGCAGCATCGCGCGCAGCCGGCTCGGCGTCCAGGTGCCCTGGTGCCGCTCGACCTGCTCGGCGAGCCCGTCGATGAGGTCGTCGTAGCCGATCGGGGGGAGCGCGCCGGCCCGTGGCCGCAGGTGCACGGTGTCGCCGTCGAGCAGGTCGAGGTCGGCGGGGCTGCGTTCCTCGTCCAGCGGCACCTCGCCGAGCCGTTGCAGCACCCACCCGTCGTGGCCGGCGCCGTGGTCGCCGGCCTGCGGGTCGAGTGTGGACAACACCACGGGGAGCACGTCGACAAGCGGTGTCTCGACCGGCACCGCCATGTCAGCAACCGCATTCTTCAGGACAAAACGTAGCCTTACCGGCGCTGCCGTGCGATGCTGAACCAGTTCGTCCATCGTTCGGACCCGATTCCCTCCTGTCGCTGAAACGCCGACCAGATCTCGCCAGATCAGGGCCGCCACGCTAGTGGCGGAGGCGTCCCACCGGTCCCGCCGTCGCGCGGCCGGCCTCAGGTCGGGGGGAAACCTCCACGAACGACGGGAGTATGCGGGTGGGCACCACGCCTTTCGTCCGCCGACCACGCACCGCGGGTCCGGTGGCACCGCCGGGGGAGCTGGAACTCCAACCCCCACCGCCGGTGCCGGAGCCGGCCGTCGGCGGCATGGGGCAGATCTGGCTCTACATACCCATGGGCCTCGCCTCGATGGCGATGATGCTCGTCTTCGTCCGGCGTGACGCCGGGGTGCTCGCGTACATCGGCATGGGTCTGATGGCGGTGTCGGTCGTCGCCGGTGTCGTGGTGCCCTTCTTCCGGGCGGCCAGTGAGCACAAGGAACGCATGCACGGCGACCGGCGCGACTACCACAGGTACCTCACCCAGATCCGCCGCCGGGCCCGCACCGCGCTCGTCGACCAGTACCACGCCGCCCGCTGGCAGCACCCCGACCCGCGGGCGCTCTGGTCCCACGCGCTGAGCCGCCGGCTGTGGGAACGCCGCACCGCGCACGAGGACTTCGGCGAGGTGCGGGTCGGTGTTGGCGTCCGGAAGTCGACGACCGCACTCGTCGCGCCGCAGAGCAGGCCGGTCGAGGAGCTGGAGCCGATGGCCGCGCACGCGCTGCGCCGCTTCATCCGCGCCTACTCGACCCTGCGCGAGGCGCCGGTCGCCGTCTACCTACGAGGATTCGCCAGGGTCCAGCTCACCGGCGAGCCGGCCGCCACGAGCGGTCTTGCCCGCGCGATGCTCGCCCAGCTCGCCGTCGCGCACGCCCCTGGTGACCTGGTCGTCGTGTGCCTGGCCGCTGCCGGCCGGGAGCGGAACTGGGACTGGCTGAAATGGCTGCCGCACGCGCAGAACGACGACGAGCACGACGGGGCCGGCGCCCGCCGCCTCGTCGCCGTGGACCTGCCAGGGCTCGACGCGCTGCTCGCCACGCTCGGGGTGGCCGACCGCCCGGCGTTCGAGCCGGACACCCCGATCACCGCGTCCGAGCCGTTCACGGTGATCGTGCTCGACGGGCCGCCGATCCACGCCGAGCACAGGCTCGCGGTCGAGGGCTACCGCAACACCGTCGTTCTGGACACCGCCGGCGCGTTCGACCTACAGGCCCGCCCGCAGACCCTGATCGCCGAGCTGACCCCGGGAGACCTGCACCTGGTGACCTTCGACCACCTCGGCAAGCCGTCCCGTGAGCGGCTGTGCCGCCCGGACGCGCTCGGCCTGCCCATGGTGGACGCCCTGGCCCGCAGCATCTCCCGCTACCGCGTCGGTCAGGCCGTCGACGCCGAGGAGCCGCTGGCCACCGACTACGACCTGGCCGGTCTGCTCGGCATCACCGACCTGCGCACCTTCGACCTGGACGCCTACCGGGCGAACCGGCCGGCCGCGCAACGGCTGCGCGTTCCGATCGGAATCTCCACCTCGGGCGCCCCGATCGAACTCGACCTCAAGGAGTCCGCGGAGAACGGCATGGGCCCGCACGGCGTCCTGATCGGCGCGACCGGCTCCGGCAAGAGCGAACTGCTGCGGACGCTCGTGCTCGCCCTCGCCACCCGACACACCTCGGCCGAGCTGAACCTCGTCCTCGTCGACTTCAAGGGTGGCGCGGCGTTTCTCGGCTTCGACCGGCTGCCCCACACCGCCGCGGTGATCACCAACCTGGCCGACGAGCTGGAACTGGTCGACCGGATGCGCGACGCGCTCACCGGCGAGCTGGTCCGACGTCAGGAGCACCTACGGGCCACCGGCAACCACGCCTCCCGACGCGACTACGAACGGGCCCGCGTCGAGGGCGCCCCGCTGGAGCCCATGCCGGCCCTGCTCATCGTGGTCGACGAGTTCAGCGAGATGCTGACCAGCAAACCCCAGTTCATCGAGGTCTTCGCGATGATCGGCCGGCTCGGGCGCTCCCTCGGCGTGCATCTGCTGCTGGCCAGTCAACGGCTCGACGAGGGACGTATCCACCAGATCGAGTCGCACCTGTCGTACCGGATCGGGTTGCGCACCTTCTCGGCCATGGAGAGTCGCAGCGTGCTCGGGGTCGCGGACGCGTACGAGCTGCCCAACGTTCCGGGCAACGGATTCCTGCGCTCGGACATTCAAACCCTGACCCGGTTCAAGGCCGCCTACTCCTCCGGCCCGTACCGGCAGGCCGGGCGGACCCGGCGGGGCGCCGCGCAGGCCGGTCTTGTCGCCTTCGGCGCCGGTCACGTCGAGCCGGTCGCGCCGCCACCGGACGTTCCCGACGAGGTCGACGGCGAGAAACCGCCGATGCTCGCCGAGGTGCTGCTCCAGCGACTGCAAGGTCGCGGCCCCGCCGCGCACCAGGTGTGGCTGCCGCCGCTGCGGGAACCGGCCACCCTGGACCGGCTGCTGCCGCCGCTCACCGAGGACCCGGCGCGGGGCCTGTGCCCGATCGGCGGCTACCAGCCGCTCACCGTTCCGGTCGGACTGCTCGACCTGCCCGCCCAGCAACGCCGTGAGCTGCTCGTCGCCGACCTCTCCGGCGGGCGCGGCAACGTCGGCGTGGTGGGCGGCCCGCAGAGCGGCAAGAGCACCCTGCTGCGGACGCTGATCTGCGCGCTCGCGCTCACCCACAGCCCGCAGGACGTGCAGTTCTACTGCCTCGACTTCGGCGGCGGCAGCCTCGCCTCGCTCGCCCGGCTCCCGCATGTCGGCTCGGTGGCGAACCGTCTGGACCGGGACCGGGTCACCCGAACCGTCCTGGAGCTGTCGAACATGCTGGCCGCCCGGGAAAATCTGTTCAGCAGGCACAACATCGACTCAATGGCGAGCTACCGCCGGATCCGCGCCGCCGGCGGGCTGCGGGACCAGGAGCCGTACGGCGACGTCTTCCTCGTCGTGGACGGCTGGTTCTCCATCCGCCAGGAATTCGACGAGTTGGAGCCTCGGCTCACCGACATCGCCGCTCGCGGCCTGGGCTTCGGCGTGCACCTCGTCGTCGCCGCCCGCCGCTGGGCGGAGATGCGGCCCTGGCTGCGTGACGTCCTCGGCACCCGGTTCGAGCTACGCCTCGGTGACCCGGTCGACTCCGAGATCAACAGCAAGTTCGCGGCCACCGTGCCGGCCATCCCCGGACGCGGAATCGTGCCGGAGCGCCTGCACTTCCTCGGCGCGCTGCCCCGGGTGGACGGCGACAGCGACACCGAGAACCTGGCCGACGGGGTCGCCGACCTGGTCGACGCGGTCGCCGCCGGATCACTGCCGCGCGCGCCGGAGGTTCGGCTCCTACCGAGCCGGCTGCCCGCCACCGCGCTGCCCGCGCCGACGGCCTCCCGCCCCAGCGCCGACGTCCAGCTCGCTATCGGCCTCGACGACGTCAAGCTGGAACCGCTGTGGCACGACTTCGACAGCAACCCACACCTGTTGATCTTCGGAGACGCCGAGACCGGCAAGACCACGCTGCTGCGCCACCTGGCCCGCTCGATCGCCGCGCACCACCCCGCCGACGAGGCGCGGATCATCTTCGGTGACTTTGGCCGCGAGCTGTACGACACGGTGCCGCAGGAGCACCAGATCGGCTACTCGGTGAGCGCGGGTTCGCTGTCCTCGGCCCTTCAGGAGGCGTCCGGAGTGCTCAAGGACCGGGTGCCAGGCCCCGGCATCATTCCGAGCCGGCTGCCGTCGCGGGACTGGTGGACCGGAGGCCGGATCTTCGTCCTGATCGACGACTACGAGCTGGCCGAGGCAGAGAAGCCCCTGCAGCACCTTCTGCCGCTGCTCCCGCACGGCGCGGACATCGGGCTGCACCTGATCGTGGCACGCCGGACCGCAGGCGCCTCCCGCGCCATGATGGACCAGGTCGTGCGGCGAAGCTGGGAGCTGGGCACCCCTGCGGTGCTCTTCTCCTGCCCGCGCGAGGAGGGCTCCTTCCTCGGCGGGGTGCGCCCTCGCACGCTGCCGGTGGGCCGCGCCCAGTACGTCGACCGCCGCCGCACCCTACGTCTGGTGCAGACCCCCGTCATCGAGTGAGCCCGGCGGAGCCCCGCCCCGCCGGTCGCGGTCAGCGCCCCGGCGGGGTCGGGCCCGGCGGCGTGGAGGGTTCCGGGGCAAACGGATGGACCGCCCGCGCCGGCCGCCAGCGACGGCGGTGACCGGCGGGACCGAGGACGGCCAAGACCGCGCCACCCGCCGCGGCCAACAGCACGAGCGCCACCCCGGCGGCCAGGAGTGGCCCCACCTCGGCAGACCTCGCCAGGTCCGGGGCCGCCGCGCGGCGCGCCGCACCGGACACCGTGCCCACCCTGCCCTCCTCGGGTAGCACCGTCGCCACCGCGGCCATCGGGTTGACGACGCCCCAGCCGAACACCGTGTCCGGCAGTTCCGCGGCGGGCAGGTCGGCGGTGGCCTGGAGTCGGTGCCGGATCTGGGCCGCGCTCAGCCCCGGCCGGTAGGCCCGGACCAGCGCCGCGGTCCCGGCGACGAACGGGGTGGCGTAGCTGGTCCCGCTGCCCTGCCAGTGACCGGGACCGCGCGGACCGATGCTGACCACATCCGCGCCCGGTGCGATCAGGGAGACCGGTGCGCTCTGCGCCGCCGCGTCGGAGCGCCGGCCACTGGTGTCCATCGCACCCACGGCGAGGACGCCGGGCAGCGCCGCCGGGTACGTGCGGACGCCGGAACCCTCGGCCCGGTTACCGACCGCCGCGACCACCACGACGTTGCGCTGCTCGGCGTAGCGGACCGCGGCCTCCATCGCGCTGCTCCGCACGGTGGTGCCGGCCGAGACGTTTATGACGTCCGCGCCCCGGTCCACGGCGGTACGGATGCCCCTCGCGATTGCCTCCGGCGCCCCGTCCGGCCGGTCGGTGATGCGGATCGGCAGGATTCGTACCTTCGGTGCGACGCCCGCGAACCCGGTGCCCGGCGCCGGCGCCGCCGCGATGATTCCCGCCACGAACGTCCCGTGCCCCAGGCAGTCGGAGTCGGCGCGCCCGCCGCCGGCACCGGTCAGGTCGACGCCCGGAAGGACCCGCCGGGAGAGCTGCGGGCTGCGACCATCCACCCCCGAGTCGAGAACGGCGACGACGACGCCCGCCCCCTCGGTCAGGGTCCACGCCCGCTCGGGCGTCAGGTGCCGCTGCGGCCAGGGGATGTCCGGGTTCGATCCGCCTGGCGCCGGCAGGCACTGCCCGGTACGCAGCGGTGGAACGACCGGTGCCGTCCACGCCGGACCGGTGCCGAGGAGGACGGCCGAGAGTCCGGCCGTCACTGCGGAGACGAGCCGTCGGCTGCCCATGGGAAACACCTTTCACGAGGTCAGGGTGGTGTTCGCGGTACGCGTCCGCGCGACGAAGCCCAGCGGTGGCCCGGCAAGACGCCCGGCGGTCCGTGCATCGGAAACCATCCGTGGTGGGGCCGACCGCCGCCGGTCCAACGCCCGATCCAGCCGGCGCAGCGCTGCCCGGTCGTCGTCGTCGAGACCGCGACCGGTCCCGGTGTCGCCGGGCAGCAGCTCGCGCAACAGGATCGCGGTGGCGGGCAACGCGGTCCGGTCGGTGCTCGGGTCGTCGCGGACGGCCAGCACCTTGAACCGCGAACCGGCCAGGAACACCGCCTCGTCCAGCTCAGTGTGCTCGGCGAGCACCCCGAGCTGGCGGGCGGTGCGGGACCAGACCACGAAGTCCACGTCCGCGTCCTCGGTGGCCACGTCGGTACGGGCGCTGACGCTGCGGAACGCCGGCTCGACGAGCGTCGCCCCCTCCGGGTACAGCCGGCGGGCCGGTACGCCCAACCGGCCCTGCCCGACCACCGGGCGGCGGCACGGCGGCAGTCGGCGGAGCCCGGATACCAGGCAGGGCAGATAGCCCGGCGTATCGGGCGCCCGACCGGCGCGCACCGCCGCGTTGACCTCGTCGGCCGACCAGCCATTGTGGCCGAGAAAAGCCCGGACGGCGATCAGGTCCGACTTCTCCGCCGCCCCGGTCTCCTGGCGTAACGCGGGCCAGGCGGCGAGGGCGGCGTTTACCGTGGTGATTGAGTCGTGGAAGGCGGTTCCCAGCGCTGCGGCCAGCGCGGTCTGCTCCTCCAGAGTGCTGGCCCGGTCGAGCACCGGTACGGCGGACGCCGGCACCCAGCGCTGGTCCTCCCCGGCCGCGGGTACGTCGATCACGTCCGGGCCGGAGATGGTGCGCATCGCCGGGATCGGCCCGATTCCCGCCAGGCGCAGCGGCGGTGCGGGCTCGTCCGGCCCGGACGTGGCGGCGCTGGCCAGGGCGCGGGTGGGCGGCGGTACGGGCGGGAGCGAAACTGTCGTCGGTGACCCGGGAGCGGCCTCCACAGACTCCGGTGCGGGCGGCGCCGGGGCCAGCCCGGTGCTGAGCGGCGCAGGTACGGGTGCCGGTGGTCGGGGTGGGTCGACGAGCGCCGGGGCCGGTCGCGGCGGTGGATCCGACTGTGCCACCGGCCGTGGTGGCAGCGGGAGGGACAGCGCGACCGACTCGCCGCGTGCCCAGGTGGGGCGTGCACGCCGCGGCGCCTCGGCCGCTGTCGACGGGACAGGCAGCTCGTCCGGGAGGGCGTGATCCGGCGACCCGCCTGCCTCACGTACCGCCGTGAGCATCGCCGGTGAGGTCCCCGGCGCCAACACGAGGCTCCCCGTCAGCGGGTCGACGAACGCCAGGTCGGACGACCCGTACCCGCCGTCGCGGCGCAGCAACACCCCCAGCGGCACCACCTCGGCGAGCAGCGCCGGCACCGTCCGATGCCGGAACAGACGAGGCCCGGCGCGGTGCCAACCCTCCTCGATCAACGGCACCGCCTCCCAGGCTGGTTCGACAGGTGCCGGCTCGGGCAGCCGGGCGTCGCCGAGCAGGGCGGCCAGGGCGTCGAACCACGCCGGTTCCGGCGCGACGTCCGAGGGGTCCAGCAGCGCTGTCTCCACCCGTACCGGAAAGTGCGCCGGCAGGCCGGCGAAGAGCGCCGCGACGTCGGCCGCCGGGGCCGGCGGACGGCCAGCGTGGCGTAGTACGAGGACCGGCCCACGTGGGTCGACCGGAACGCGGTACGCCGGGTCCCCGGCGGCGGCCGGCGCCGAGGTGGCCGCGCGCAGCAGCATGCCGGCCGGTACCGGATCCGCGACCAGCCGCCCGAGTGTCGTCGGCCGGTCGGGTAGGGCTGGTTCCCAGGCCGGGGTGGGGCAGCGGTTGGCGCTGACCGGACAGCCGTCGCTGCCCCGGAACGAGCGCCAACCCCAGGCACCGGTGCCGCCCGCCGCGTACCAGGTTCCGCCGGGCAACGCGACGACCGGGCCGTCTGGCGCGAGGATTTCCACGCCGGTACGGGCGGCGAGGTCGGTCAACCACGGGGCGTACGCCTCGTCGGGCCGGCCCACCCGGTCGGCGGCCACCCACACCCGGCGGGCCCCGGCGATACCAGCAGCGTCCCGCACCAGCGTGCGCAGCAGCTCGACACAGCCCGGCTCGCGCAGCGCGCGGTCCGACGGCACGACCAGGACGTCGGGCGGCGCCTCGGCCTGTAGCAGCCGCCACAGTTCCAGCGGCTGATCCAAGGGGTGCGAGATGACAGCGGTCGCGCCGTGCCACTCACTGTGCAGTTGCGCGCCTCGCCGGCGGCTCCTCAGCCCGATCACAGTCACGCCTCTCTCAACGAAACCGGTACCCCGTCCGGTTCAGTCAGGAAGGCACCGGGCAGGATCGTTGATGTCGATGTGCAATTGAGTGAACGATCGCGCTCCCGTCCACGTTGACAAGACGTGGCTGCTACCGGGAGAGGGTGGGACACGGTGCGGGGCTTCGGGCTACGGACGATCACCGGGACGGACCGCGGCATGCGTGCGGGCCTGGCGGTAGTGATCGCGCTGGTGCTGGTGGTCGGCCTCGGCTGGGGCTTCGCCTACGCCGACAAGGATGCGGTGGTTGGCCGCGCGCTCTCCGGGGAGCAGCTCACCGCTGTCTATCGGGCGGGTCACGCCTGCCCCGCCTTGACCTCCGCCCGACTCGCCGGTCAGCTCATGGCCGAGTCCGGACTGGAGCCGGCGGCAGCGAGGACCACCTCGGGTGGCCGAGGCATCGCGGGTCTCACCGACGAGCAGTGGCGGCGGTGGGCGCCGTGGCCCGGTGCGCAGCGCGAGGACACCGGGGCGAGCGTGCTCGCGCTGGCGCACCTGATGTGCAACCTCGTCGGCCAGGTCCGCGCGAGCGGTGTCGACGGCGACGCGTGGAGGCTGGCGCTGGCGGCGTTCGTGTCGGGACTTGCCAAGGTCCGCGAGGCCGGCCGTGTGCCCGGCAAGGCCAACGACTACGTCGGTCAGGCGGGCAAGTACGCGGTCTACTACGAGAGCCTCCAGCAGTTCGCGTCCCCCGGGTCGACCCAGTTCAGGGCGAGTAGTTCGGTGCCGGACGCGGTGCCGCTCCCCGACGACCTCGTCGGCGCGGTGGTCGCGGCGGGCAGCCGGTGTCCCGAGGTGAGCCCGCCGGCGATCGCCGGGCAGCTCATGGCGCTGTCCGGCTTCAACGCGGAGCAGCGGGGCACGTCCGGGCAGCTGGGCATCGCGGGTTTCTCCGACGACCTGTGGCAGGAGAACGCCCCGAAGGGCGCCTCGGTGTGGGAACCGCAGGAGGCGGTGCCGGTGCTGGGAACCGCCATGTGCCGCCTGGTCCGTGAACTCACCGCGCTACCGGGGGACCCGTACCTGCTGGCGGCGGCAGCCTGGCGTGCGGGGGTCGACACGGTACGCCGGGCTGGCGGTGTACCGGACGTGTCGACGCGGGCCTACCTGGAGAACGCCGCCGGTTACACCGCCTACTACCAGCTCGACACCCGGCTGGCCCCACCCTCCGTCAGGTCGCCGTCACCGTCGCCGGCCTCCGCGTCACCGTCCGTGCGACCTTCGGCCCCGACGAAGGTCGCGCCGGCCACCACCAAACCGGCTCCACCACCGGCCACGACGGCGAAGGCACCCTCGACCACGACCGCCCCGACGTCCGCGCCCACGGTGCCGAACCCCGGTTTCGGCCCGGGCGGTCCAGGTGGCCCAGTCGGTGGAGGGTATCCGTGCCGGCGCCGCTGCCGGTGGTGACGACGGGTCTCCAGCCCAGGGAAGCTGTCACCATCCCGGAGATCGGAACGACAGGGTCCCCTGAACGCCCGCAAAATTATTGATGGCGGGTAGCACGTGAGCAGTGCGTGCGGGCAACGGGCGTCTTCGGCGTTGTGCGAATGGTGGCCAGCCGGCGGTGATGCGATCCTCTCTAACGTCTGGCCGGTATAGAGGTCGGCGGTACTCGCCACTGAGCAGGAGCTATTCGTTGCCGTGCGCCAAGAGGCCGAACGCCGCCTGCGGCCCGGTCCTGCGGTTCTGCAGGGAAGCTGGTACGCCGCTAAGCGGTGTCCGCACCTTCTAGTCTGGACGATCCGGGGCTGACGCCGGCTCCTGGCGCGGCGTGTGCAATGGCTTGTTGATCGATGAGGTCGCGGTGGCGGGCATGGTTGCGCCGTCCGTCGCGACGGTGGGCGTAGGTTCCTGGGCCGGCGGGTAGCCAGCGGCGGCGGTGGGCGGTGTACGAGGCGGGCGCGGTCAGCGGGACGTGCTCGCACCGGCAGTCTGCGGCGTACTCTGCGCCGTACCTGGAAGACTCCTCCGAGCGGGTGCAGCACCGGCGGCTGCAGGGGTGTAGCCGTATGGTGGGCGTCCGCCGAGGTAGCGGCCCTCCAGGCTTGTCTGGGTGGCCATGGCGGTGCGGACTCGCAGCTTGATGCGGTTGCGTCCGCCTTTGCTCATACCGCCGCCGAAAAGGACATGACGAGTTCGTGTGCCTCGTTGTCGGGGTCGATGGGGCCGCCGATCTCGGGAACCAGAGTTCGACGCCGTAGTGCGCGAAGAGTGGCGCCGTGAGACCGAACTGGTTGCCGTAGGAGACTCGGTAGTGTTCGCCGACAACGACGGCGGAAAAGCCTCGATGCGGGTCTCGCAGCGCAGTGAGCAGGATGTTGGCCTGGGTTCGGCGTTGCCAGGGCAGCGAGCGGCTCTGGCCCACGTCGAAGTACTCAGTGACGATGCGGCCGCCAAGGGGCTGGATACGACCGGGCGGTGGGCGTGCCGCGCGCAGGGACTTGGGCGAGAATGGGCCAGTTCGGACTCTGCGCAACCCTGGAAGGACCCTCCCTTGGCCGGTGGACTCGTAGCCCTGCTGGATGACGTGGCGGTGCTGGCTCGCGCCGCTGCCGCGTCGATCGATGACATCGGGGCGGCTGCCGCGAAGGCCGGCGCCAAGGCTGCGGGCGTCGTCGTCGACGATGCTGCCGTGACGCCGCAGTACGTGCGGAGCCTGGCGGCCGAGCGCGAGTTGCCGATTATCAAGCGCATTGCCGTGGGGTCGCTGCGCAACAAGTTCTTCATCATCCTGCCGGCGGTGCTGCTGCTCAGTCAGTTCGTGCCCTGGCTGCTCACTCCGATCCTCATGCTCGGCGGCGCCTACCTCTGTTATGAAGGCGCGGAGAAGGTGTGGGCGAAGATCGCCCATCGCGATGCCCATGGCGCGGGCGAGGAAGAGGTGCAGGACGAGACGACGCTGGT
>NZ_JBEXGE010000041.1:0-68858 GCF_040607155.1 Micromonospora sp. NPDC005324
GACCTGCCCGTCCTTCACGAACACCCGCTGACCACAACCCACAGCGCAGTACGGGCAGACGGACCGGGCCATCGAATCGGCGGTATCGGTACGGGCGGTGAGCGCACGGGACCCGTCGGACTTCGCCGCGGCGCCCCGGCCCAGCGGGTCCGTGCCGGTGAGCTGGCGGTAGACCGGCCAACCCTCGAACCAGCTGCGCACCCCCATCGCCGCACCTTCCCGACCAATCCCGCCAAATATGAACACTCTGACGTTAGATGAGGTGCCGGCCCGGTCGCAGCGGGATCACCAACAGTCATGCCTCCCCCGGCCCTTGGTGTGGGCCGGAAGAGGCATGGAGTACGGCGTTGGTCAGTGCGGTTGCAGCTGGTCGCTGAAGGTCCGGTAGCGGCGCAGCTCCCAGAACAACCAGCCGATGCTGATGATCGCCAACACGACGAAGACCAGTGAGCCGGAGAAGGTGTCCCAGAGGGTGTGCAGGACGACGACACCGACGAACGTGCCGATGAACCCGAAGAGCCGAGCGACGCTCGGGCTCGCCAGCAACGCCCAGAGCGCGCCGGCGGTCAGCCCCGTCCAGGCGGTGTGGCCGGCGGGCGCCGTCAGACCTCGAATGAAGAGCGTCTGCTCCACCGCGCCGATGTTGCCCTGCGAACTCAGCAGCGCGCTGAACGCGTAGCCCATCGTCTCCAGCGCAGCGAAACCCATGCCGGCGGCGATGCCGATGATCAGCCCGTCGGAGGGAACCCGGCGACGGCGCTGGGCCACCACCGTGAACAGCAGCACCACCGGGACGATCAGCTTCGCCGACTCCTCGATCAGTGCCACGAACAGCATCGGCAGGGTGCCGAGGCCGCGCAGGGTGTCGTACTCCAGGGTGCCGGCGACCACAGTGCCGATCACACCGCCGAAGAACGCCGACGTCACCAACACCGACGCCGGCACCTGCCACCGCCCGGTGCGAGCCTGCGCGAACGTCAGGAACGTCAACGGCACCAACGTCGCCCCGAGCAGGATCAACGCCGGTACGAAATTCGGATTCTTGGTGCTGACCAGGGTCCGCAGCACGGCCAGATAGAGGACCAGCCCGACGACGAGCACCCCGACCCACGCCCACCGGCGCCAACGATCACCCATACCGCGCAGTCTGGCGGACCCAGATTACGAAGACCAGCCCCGGCATCGAGATCCTGACGACTCCGCACGTGCGCGCCACCGGGTGGTGCTGGTCCCTTGATCGTTGGCAGCTGAGCTGTTCGACACGCCGAGCGGCGCCCTGCTGAGCTGCCACCGATCGACGTGGCGATCCCGCGCACGGGGGACGATCATCCGGGGGGAGCAGGTTGGGCAGGGCCGCCGGGCTGCGGTCGGCGATCCCACAGCACCAGGCCGGTGAGCAGCATCGCGACGCCCAGCCCGACCATCGCCAACCCCACCGTCGTGCGCGCGCCCCCGTCCAGGTGGCCCGCCACGATCCACCCGCTGTCCATCCCGAACGCCAGCGGCATCAACCCCTGCGGGATGACCGGTATCCACCCGACCGTCAGCAACCCCAGTGCCCACGCGGTCGACGTGTTCTCCCGATACCACTGCACGTCCCAGGTCAGCGGGAGCACCGTCTCCGGGGGTCGGCTCCGCTGACCGGCCGCGGCGAGCACCGCCGTGCCGCGCCGAGCGAGCCGCTCGTCGGCCAGCCACACGCCACCCCACCAGGCTGCGGCGCCTCCGAGCAGCCCGACCAGCGGCAGCAGCGGTGCCGTCTCCGGCGGACCCCAGACCACCAGGGCGAGCACCGGCGCCGAGGCGAGCAGCCCAGCAGCGGTGGCGACCAGCACGCTGACGATGTCGGTCGGGTTGTCGGCAGCGGTGGGATGCCGCGGGTCGGCCACCGGGCGTACGCGCAGCAGCGACACCCACACCGGCACCGCGGCGCCCGCGCCGAGCAGGGCCGGCAGGGCGCAGAGCGCGGCCAGCGGGTCGACGTCGGGGGCGAGGAGGATGCCCGCGACGGTCAGCAGCACCCCGATCGGGGTGACCAGAACCAGCCACGCCAGGGCCCGACCCCGGACCTCGGCCCGTTCGCCGCCGGGCGTGGTGAGCGGCAGCCACAACGCGGTGCCGTCCAGCCCGACCAGCCCGGCGGACATCGCCGCCGCGCCGAGCACGGCGAGCGGCCCGGCCCACGGCAGCAGCAGGTCCACGTCGGACAGCAGCGGCAGTCCGGCGAGCAGCGCCCCGTACACCACAGCGAACGCCAGATACTGCAACCGCAGCGGATGCCGTGTCCAGGCACGCAGCTCACGGCCGACGACCGCCCGCGTCGCGGCCGGCACCCACCCCAGCCACTCGCGCTCAGCCGCGGCCGGTGACACCGCCGTGGTTCGGCGCGGCCGGAACGGCGCGCCGGCGGCGATCACCTTTCGGACAAGCATGATGTACGCGGCGGCGCAGAGCGCCACGATGCCCACCAGGGCCGCCATCCTGCGCACCCCTTGCCCGGTTGGCCCGGTCACGGCGGCGACCGGCCAGGCGCTCGGCACGTACGCCATGGCCCGGACCACCTCCTGCGGCGCTGCCACGAGCACTACCGACACCCACGGAAAGACCGCCCAGAGCGACCCGGCGACACCCATCGCCGTACCGGTGAAGATGCCGGTGAGCAGCGCCCCGGGCCGGGCCGCCGGCGTGGCCGACGACCTCCAGAGCGATGGCCGAGCCGATCAGCCCGAGCAGCCAGAGCAGCACCGCGCCGCCGGCGGTGACAAGGACCGCGACGGCGCCGTACCGGGCGGCGTGCACCGGCAGCGCGGCGAGTGCCACCAGCGAGACGGCCGGGCCGATGCCGATCGCCGACGCGGCGAGCAGACCGATCGCGGCCGGGACTCCGCCGATCGGCTCCAACCGCAGGTGGGCCGGCCGGACCCGGCCGCGGCCGCCGCCGAGCAGCAGCGGCAACACGATCCAGCCGAGAACCCACGTCCCGGCGAGCAGGCCGAGCGTGTGCGGGTCGCCGTGGAGCGCGTACCGGATCAACCAGGCGGCGGCGAGCAGGCCGACCAGGCCGGCCACAGTGGGGCCGGGGTGCTCGCGCAGCGAGCGACGCAGCATCGTCGCGCGCATCCGGGCCGGTACCGCGATCGCGCCGAGGGTGCCGCCCAGCCGACCGGGGGCGACGGGTTGCGCGCTCATCGTGCCCCGGTCAGCCAGTCCAGACCGGCGCTGCCGGAGGCTTCGGCGCCGACCAACTCGACGAACCGGTCCTCCAGGCTGCTGCCGGCGGCAACCTCGACGACCGACCCGGCGGCGACGACCCGGCCCTGATGGATCACGGTGACCTCGTCGCACATCTGCTCGACGAGCAGCATCGAGTGGGTGGACAGCACACAGGTGCCGCCACCGGCCACGAATCGGCGCAGCACCCGGCGGATGGTGGCCGCGGAGACCGGGTCGACCGCCTCGAACGGTTCGTCGAGCACGAGCAGCCGGGGCGCGTGCAGCAGCGCCTGGGCGAGACCGAGCTTCTTGCGGGTGCCGGTGGAGCAGTCGGCCAGTGGGGTGCCGGCGCCCTTGGCCAGGCCGAGCACGTCGATCAGTTCGGCGGCACGGTCGGTGGCCGAGGCCCGGGGTAGCCCGCGCAGGCCGGCGCTGTAGCGCAGCAGTTCGGCGCCGGTGAGGCGTTCCGGGAAGTCGAGGCCGTCGGGCAGCACGCCGGTCAGCGCGCGGGTCAGTCGACGCTCGCGCAGCGCGTCGTGGCCGAGGATCCGGATCTGCCCGGAATCCGGGGTGACCAGGCCGACGGCCATCCCGATGGTGGTGGACTTGCCGGCGCCGTTGGGCCCGACGATGCCGTGGAACGTGCCGGGGTGGACGGTCAGATCGATGCCGTCCACCGCGCGATGTGCCGCGAAGGTCTTGACCAGGCCACGGATCTCGAGTGCCGGGGGGATCACGCGCCGAGCATAGGTGACCTTGCACGGCGGCGCGGCCCGCCGCTCGACAGTCCACAGTGGACGCGGCCGCTCATACGACGTGTACCAGCCGGAAGCGTTCGGTCACCACCAGGGTGTCGTCGTCCACCGTGAAGCCGGGGTCGCCCAGCTCGGCACGCACCTCGGCGCTGTGCCAGAACGTCTCGTGCCCCGCACGCCACTGGGCCACCGACTCGTCGCCCTCCCCCTCGGCCAGGGCGTGCGGCAGGTCGACCTCGGCGAGCCGGACCACCCGTACGTCGGTCAGCTCGATGGCCGCGACCCGACGGCCGGCGGAGTCCACCACGGCGGACAGTTGACCCACCTCGGGCAGCGGCTCGTTCGCGCACTCGTACCCGACCAGCAGGCCGGTCGTCGACGTCTTCGCCCCGGACAGGATCGCGCCCACGAGCTTGTCCCGCAGGGGCCCCGGAAACGCGAACTCGGCAAGAGGTAGTTCGTCGAGGTGCATCCGCGGAGCGTACGCGACCCGGCGCGTGTGAGGGACCGTCGCACCACATCTTCATGATCGACCGGACCAGACCGCGCCGACGAGTCGGCCGTCGGTCAGGTGTGGTGGATCGGGGTCGCCAGGTCGCTGAGCGGGCGACCCGAGCCGCCCCAGGTCTGGGCGGTGATCTCGGCGGCGATCGCCACGGCCGTCTCCTCCGGTGTCCGCGCGCCCAGGTCCAGCCCGATCGGCGAGCAGAGTCGGGCCAGCCCGCTCTCCGGGACACCCGCCTCACGCAGCCGGCGCATCCGATCGTCGTGCGCGCGCCGGCTGCCCATCGCGCCGATGTAACGGGCTGGCGTGGCGAGGGCGACCTGGAGCAGGGGCACGTCGAACTTGGGGTCGTGGGTCAGGACGCAGAGCACGGTGCGGTCGTCGACGCTGGTCGACTCCAGGTACGCGTGCGGCCAGCGGACGACGAGGTCGTCGACGTCCGGGAAACGCGCACGGGTGGCGAACACCGGGCGGGCGTCGCAGACAGTGACGTGGTAGCCGAGGAACTTCCCGATCCGGGCCATCGCGGCGGCGAAGTCGATCGCACCGAAGATGATCATCCGGGGTGGTGGCACGTACGACTGGACGAACACGGCCACCTCGTCGCCGCGCTGCTGCCCCTGCCGGCCCAGGTGGATCGTGCCGGTGACGCCGAGGGCGAGCATCCCGGTCGCCTGCCGGGCCGCCGCGTCGTCCAGGTCGGGTGCGCCGAGGCTGCCCGCGACCCGATCGGGCCAGATCACCAGTTGGGCGTTCTCGGCCGATGCGGTGGCGACCGGGCGGCCGTCGCGGATCGCGGCGAGGATTTCGTCGAACTCGGTCATCGCGACGCTCGGTTGCACCAGGACCTGGATGGTGCCGCCGCAGGTCAGCCCGACGTCCAACGCGTCGTCGTCGTTGACGCCGAAGGTCTGGGTGTGCGCCGCGCCGGTCTGGATCGCGGTCCGGCAGAGTTCGTAGACGGCGCCCTCGACGCAGCCGCCCGAGATGCTGCCCACCACGTCGCCGTGCGCCGAGACGGCCATCGCCGCGCCAGGTTGCCGGGGCGCGGACTGCCAGGTCCGCGCGACGGTCGCGACGGCGAACGCGACGCCCGCGGCACGCCAGCCGGCCAGCCCGTCGACGATGTCCCGCATGGCCGCACGATCCGCGAGCCCTGGCAGCAGCGTCAACGGCGACCTAAGCAGTTGCTTAGGTCGCCGTTGACTTTGACCAGCGCCGGGCAGAGATTTTGCCGGACTGCGGAGGTGCGACATGCAGGTGCCGGCACCGTTCGAGTACGAGCGAGCCACCAGTGTGGACCATGCGATCAGCCTGCTGGAGCGGCTGGGCGGGACAGCCCGCCTGATCGCCGGCGGGCACAGCCTGCTGCCGATGATGAAGCTCCGGCTGGCCAACTTCGACTATCTGATCGACATCAACGACCTGCACGGCGAGTTGGGCTACGTCGAGGCGGGCCCCGACGAGGTCCGCGTCGGTGCGCTGACCCGGCATCGGGAGCTCCTCGAATCACCCGTGCTGGCGGCAGCGTTCCCGATCTTCGCCGACGCCGAGCGGGTGATCGCCGACCCGGTGGTGCGCAACCGGGGCACGCTGGGCGGCTCACTGTGCCAGGCCGACCCGTCCGAAGATCTGTCGGCGGTCTGCACGACGCTGGACGCGCGGTGCGTGATCCGTGGGCCGGGCGGCGCGGAGCGGGTCGTGTCGATGGAGGAGTTCCACGTCGGGCCGTACGAGACGGCCGTCGCGGACGACGAGATCCTGGTCGAGATCCGGCTACCGGTACGTCCCGGCTGTGGCAGCGCGTACGCCAAGGTCGAGCGCCGGGCCGGCGACTGGGCCGTGGTGTCGGCCGGCGCTGCGGTGTGGCTCGACGGCGGCGCGATCGTCGACGCCCGGGTCGGGCTCGCGGCGGTCGGCCCCAACACCACTGGCATCCCGGAGATCTCGGCGGCGCTGCGTGGGCAGGAACCCTCGGAGAGTCTCTACGAGCAGGCCGGGGCGATCGCGGCGGACAGCTGCGACCCGGTGACCGACCAGCGCGGCAGCGCGGACTACAAGCGGCATCTGGCCGCCGAGCTGACCCGGCGGACCCTGCGCCGGGCCGTCGATCGGGCGAGGAGCTGAGCATGCAGGTCACCATGACCGTCAACGACGTCGAGGTCACCCGGGAGATCGAGGCCCGGCTGCTGCTGGTGCACTTCCTGCGCGACGTGCTGGGTCTGACCGGCACGCACTGGGGCTGCGACACCAGCAACTGCGGCACCTGTGTGGTCTGGCTAGACGGCGAGCCGGTGAAGTCGTGCACGGTGCTCGCGGCCATGGCCGGCGGCCACCAGGTGCGGACCGTCGAGGGCCTCGCCAAGGGCGCCGAGCTGGACCCGATCCAGCAGGGGTTCATGCAGTGCCACGGTCTGCAGTGCGGTTTCTGCACGCCGGGGATGATGATGACCGCGCGGGCGCTGCTCGACCGCAACCCCGACCCGAGCGAGACGGAGATCCGGGAGGCGATCTCGGGTCAGATCTGCCGGTGCACGGGTTACGCCACCATCGTGCGCTCGGTCCGCTGGGCCGCCGTGGCCGAGGCGCAGGCCGCGGCCCAGGTCACCGAGACCACCGAATCGACCGAGGCCGGCGAGATCGACAACGCCGGCCAGCCCGCGGAGGCCGTCGCATGACCACGGTTCACGAGCGCGTGGACACGTTCCACGACAACGACCAGAAGCCCGTCGGGTACGGCCGGATGCTACGCAAGGAGGACCCTCGCTTCCTGCGTGGGCGCGGCCGGTACGTCGACGACGTCCAACTGCCCGGCATGCTGCATCTCGCGATCCTCCGGTCACCGGTGGCGCATGCCCGGATCGTCAGCATCGACACCAGCGCCGCCGAGGCGTCGCCCGGGGTGAAGGCGGTGGTGACCGGGGCAGCCCTGGCGCAGCAGAACCTGGCCTGGATGCCGACGCTCTCCAACGACGTGCAGGCCGTGCTCGCCACCGACAAGGTGCGTTTCCAGGGCCAGGAGGTGGCCTTCGTCGTCGCCGAGGACCGGTACGCGGCGCGTGACGCGCTGGAGCTGATCGACGTCGAGTACAACGTCCTCGACCCGGTGATCGACGCGCGCCGGGCGTTGGCGCCGGACGCACCGCTGATCCGCGACGACCTGGACGGCAAGACGAACAACCACTGCTTCGACTGGGAGACCGGCGACGAGGCGGCCACCGAGGCGGTCTTCGCCCGCGCCGACGTCGTGGTCAGCCAGGATCTCGTCTACCCCCGGGTGCACCCGGCGCCGATGGAGACGTGCGGGGCTGTCGCCGACTACGACGCTGTCGACGGCAAGCTGCGACTCTGGTCGACCACCCAGGCCCCGCACGCGCACCGCACGCTCTACGCCATCGTGGCGGGCCTGCCCGAGCACAAGATCCAGGTGATCGCGCCGGACATCGGCGGCGGGTTCGGCAACAAGGTCCCGATCTACCCCGGGTACGTCTGCGCGATCGTCGCCTCGATCGTCACCGGCAAGCCGGTGAAGTGGATGGAGGACCGCTCGGAGAACCTGATCAGCACGGGGTTCGCCCGTGACTACATCATGCGGGGGGAGATCGCCGCGACCCGCGACGGCCGGATCCTCGGCATCCGCACCAACGTGCTGGCCGACCACGGCGCGTTCAACGGCACCGCCGCCCCGGTGAAGTACCCGGCCGGTTTCTTCGGGGTCTTCACCGGCAGCTACGACATCGAGGCCGCGTACTGCAAGATGACTGCGGTCTACACCAACAAGGCGCCCGGCGGCGTCGCGTACGCCTGCTCGTTCCGGATCACCGAGGCGGTCTACCTGGTCGAGCGGATCGTCGACTGCCTCGCCGACGAACTCGGCATGGACCCAGCCGAGCTGCGGTTGAAGAACTTCATCCAGCCGGAGCAGTTCCCGTACACGACGAAGACCGGCTGGGTGTACGACTCGGGCAACTACGAGCCGACGATGCGGCTGGCGATGGAGATGGCCGGCTACGACGAGTTGCGCCGCGAGCAGGCCGAGAAGCGGGCCCGGGGCGAGCTGATGGGCATCGGCATAGCGTTCTTCACCGAGGCCGTCGGCGCCGGGCCGCGCAAGGACATGGACATTCTCGGGCTGGGCATGGCGGACGGCTGCGAGCTGCGCGTCCACCCGACCGGAAAAGCAGTGGTACGCCTCAGCGTGCAGTCGCAGGGTCAGGGCCACGAGACGACGTTCGCGCAGATCGTCGCCGAGGAGATCGGGATCCCCCCGGCGGACATTGAGGTGCTGCACGGCGACACCGACAACACCCCGTTCGGCCTCGGCACGTACGGCAGCCGCTCGACGCCCGTCTCGGGCGCTGCGGCGGCCCTGGTGGCCCGGAAGGTTCGCGACAAGGCCCGGATCATCGCCTCGGGAATGCTCGAGGTGTCGGTCGCCGACCTGGAGTGGGAGAAGGGCGCGTTCCACGTCGCCGGTGACCCGGGCAGGTCCGTCACCATCCAGGACATCGCCCTGCGCGCGCACGGCGCGGGCGACCTCCCCGAGGGCATCGAGGGTGGCCTGGAGGCGCAGATCTGCTACAACCCGTCGAACCTGACCTACCCGCACGGCGCGTACATCTGCGTGGTGGACATCGATCCCGGCACGGCGCAGGTGACGGTCCGACGGTTCATCGCCGTCGACGACTGCGGCACCCGGATCAACCCGATGATCATCGAGGGGCAGGTGCACGGCGGGCTGACCGACGGGGTCGGCATGGCCCTGATGGAGATGATCGCGTTCGACGAGGACGGCAACTGCCTCGGCGCGTCCCTGATGGACTACCTGATCCCGACGTCGCTTGAGGTGCCCGACTGGGAGACCGGCTTCACCGTGACACCGTCGCCGCACCACCCGATCGGCGCGAAGGGCGTGGGCGAGTCGGCGACGGTGGGTTCACCGCCCGCGATCGTCAACGCGGTCATCGACGCCCTGAAGCCCTTCGGCGTCCGACACGCCGACATGCCGCTGACGCCGTCGCGGGTCTGGGACGCGATGCGCGGCCAGGCCCGGCCGCCGATCTGAGGAGCCGAGGATGACCACCATCGCCGACCGCGCCCGGGAGCTGACCGACACCCGGGAGCCGTTCGTCCACGCCACAGTGGTCCGCGCGCAGGATCCGACGTCGGCCCGACCGGGCGACGACGCGGTGATCCGGTCCGACGGCTCGATCGAGGGCTTCGTGGGCGGGGTGTGCGCCGAGAGTTCGGTGCGGGCCGCCGCCCTCGACGCCCTGCGCGACGGCAGCGCCCTGCTGCTGCGGGTGCTGCCGGAGGGCGCGACCCCGTTTCCGGACACGCCGGGGGCGCGGGTGGTGGTCAACCCGTGCCACTCCGGTGGGGCGATCGAGGTCTTCCTCCGACCGATGCTGCCGGCGCCGGCAGTGCGCGTGGTCGGTGACACCCCGATCAGCGCCGCCGTCGCGACCCTGGCCGCTTTCCTCGACTTCGACGTCGTCGCCGCCGACGACAGCACCGGCTGCACCGCGGTCGTGGTGGCCGGGTTGGGCCGGGGCGAGCCGGAGGCGATCCGGGCCGCACTCGACGCCGACGTCGGGTTCATCGCGCTGGTCGCCAGCGGCAAACGTGGCGTGGCCCTGCTCGACGACCTGGGGTTGACCGACGCGGAACGCGCCCGCGTCCACACCCCGGCCGGGCTGGAGATCGGCGCGCGTACACCGGCGGAGATCGCCCTGGCGATCATGGGTGAGGTGGTCCGGGCCATCCGGGTGGACGGCTTGGCCCCGGCCTCCGGCGCACCGGCCGCCCGACCGCAGCAGGCCGTCGACCCGGTGTGCGGAATGACCGTGCTGGTCGGGGTGGAGACGCCGCACGCGCGCGTCGACGGGCAGGACTTCTGGTTCTGCTGCGCCGGTTGCCTCGCGAGTTACACGGCGGCGTGACAGGTGTTCCTGACCGGCGTGGTGCTCGCGGCGGGTGCCTCGATGCGGTTCGGCGAGGCCAAGCAACTGCTCCCGTACCGGGGGCGGACGCTGCTCGACGCCACACTCGACCTGGCCCGCTCGTGCGGCTTCGACCAGCTGCTCGTCACGGTGGGCGGCGCGGCGGACGGCATCCGCGAGCGGGTGGACCTGACCGGCTGCCAGGTCGTGCAGAACCCGGCGTTCAGCACCGGCTGCGGGTCGTCGGTGCGCACCGCCGCGCGCGCTGTGGACCCGCGCGCCGACGCGCTCGTGCTGCTCCTCGGCGACCAGCCCGGCGTCCGTGCCGCGGACGTCCGCCGGGTCGCCGCGGCGGCCACCCCGCTGGCCGTCTGCCGGTACGCGGACGGCCTGGGCCATCCCTTCCGCTTCGGACGTGAGGTGCTGCCCGAGTTGTCCGACCTGCACGGCGACAAGGCCGTCTGGAAGCTCCTGCACTCCGGGCGCCACCCGGTGACCGAGGTGACAGTCGACGGGCCGGTGCCGATCGACGTGGACACTCGAGCCGACTACGAGCGCCTGCTGGCGGGCGAGGCATGAAGGACGCTCAGGCCGTCCGGCACCGCCTCGACGCCGTCGACTACCTGGTCGACGACGGCATGGCGATGGCCCTGTTCCTGGCCCTGCGCCTCGGCCGGCCCCTGCTGCTGGAGGGCGAGCCGGGGGTCGGCAAGACCGCCGCCGCGAAGGCGTTGGCCCGCGCGCTGGAGACACCGCTGATCCGGTTGCAGTGCTACGAGGGGCTCACCGCCGGCGAGGCGCTCTACGAGTGGAACTACCAGCGGCAACTGCTGGCGATCCGGCTCGCCGAGGCGCACCACACCCGGCTCACCGACGCGGACCTGTTCAGCGCGGAGTACCTCCAGGAACGCCCGATCCTGCGGGCCGTACGCCACCGGGGGCCGGTCCCGCCGGTGCTGCTGATCGACGAGATCGACCGGGCCGACGACGAATTCGAGGCGCTGCTGTTCGAGTTCCTCGGCGAGGCCGGCATCACGATTCCCGAACTCGGCACCTTCACCGCCCGCACCCCACCCGTCGTGGTGCTCACCTCCAACCGCAGCCGGGAGTTGCACGACGCGCTGCGCCGCCGCTGCCTGTACCACTGGATCGACTTCCCCGAGCCGGCCCGCGCCGTGGAGATCGTCCGCCGGGCCGTACCGGGCGCGACCGGACCACTGATCCAGACGGCCGTGCAGTTCGTCGGCGACGTACGCCACCGGGAGTTGGAGAAGGCGCCCGGGATGGCGGAGACCATCGACTGGGTGGGCGCGCTGTCGGTGCTGGGCGTCGCCGACCTGGCTGCCGACGGTGTCGTACAGACCATCGGCACCATCGCCAAGACCCCCGACGACCGCGTCGTGGTCGCCGCCGCGCTCGGCGCCTACCAGGAGAGTCCGCCATGAAGATCACCAACGAGTTCGCGGTCACCGTTCCGATCGAACGGGCCTGGGCGGTGCTCACCGACCTGGAAGGGCTCGCGCCGTGCCTGCCGGGCGCTCGGTTGACCGGCGTCGACGGCGACGTCCACCAGGGCCGGGTGCGGGTCAAGGTCGGGCCGGTCGTCTCGGAGTTCGCGGGCACCGCCCGGTTCGTCGAGAAGGACGACGCCGCGTACCGCGGGGTGATCGACGCGAAGGGCCGTGACGCCCGCTCAGCCGGCACCGCGTCCGCGCTGGTCACCGCCCACCTGCGGCCGGACGGCGACCGGACGTTGGTCAGTGTGGACACCGACCTGAAGATCTCCGGCAGGCTGGCCCAGTTCGGCAGCGGCATGATCAAGGAGGTGTCGGGCAAGCTTCTGGCCCAGTTCGTCGCCAACCTGGAGGCCAAGCTGGCCGCCGAGGTGCCGGCCCCGCATCCGAGCTCGGAACCCGTGGCGGCCACGTTCGCCGCGCCGCCCGAGGCGACCCCGGTCGCGTCCGCCACGGCGGTCGCGACCACCCCCGCCACCGCCGCCGTCGCACCCTCACCCGTCGAGCCGTCGCCGGTCGGGTCGTCGCCGGTCGGGCCGTCGCCGGTCGGGCCGTCACCCGTCGGGCCGACGGCCGATGCCGTACGTGTCGCGCCGACCGCCGAGCCGGAGGCGCTCGACCTGCTCAGCATTGCCGGCGGGTCGGTCACCAAGCGCCTCGTACCGGTGCTCGTCGGTCTGGTCGCGGTCGGCGCGGTGATCGCCTGGCTGGTCGCGCGCCGATGAGCCCGGGTGTGCTGCGCGGCGTCGACCGGGCCGCGTTCGCGGTGGCGATCGCCGGCCGACTGCGCCGAGCCGGCGTCCCGGCCGGGCTGACCACAGTCGACGACTTCGTCCGGGCGCTCGCCGCCAGCCCACCCGACTCGATGTCGTCGCTCTACTGGGCCGCCCGGATCAGCCTGGTGCGACGGCACACCGACGTCCCCGCGTTCGACCGGGTCTTCGCGGCGATCTTCGCGGACCCACCGCCCTTGCCCCGACCGCAGCGGTCGGCGCCCCGGGCGAACGGACCCGACGACGTGTACGTCCGGGTGCCGGCCGACACCGACGACGCGGGGTCGGGCGGCGGGCTGCCGTGGGCGACAGTGCCGCCGGAGGTCGCCGAGACACCCGAACACGACAGCGTGCTGCGGCTGCCCGAGCGGCGTCCGAGCGCTCACACCGGGCTCGCCGACCGTCCGTTCGACGAACTCGACGCGGCACAGGTCACGCAGCTCGGCGACGCCCTGCGCGCGGCCGTCGCCGGCTGGCCGACCCGACGCACCCGGCGGCACACCGTCGGCTCGGCCGGCGCCCGGATAGCGTTGCGGGCCACCATCGCCCGGGCCCGGCGTACCGGCTGGGAGCCCGTCGAGGTCGTCCGCGCTCACCCGGTACGGCGGCCACGCCGGGTCGTGCTGCTCTGTGACGTCAGCGAGTCGATGCGGACGCAGGCAACCGCGTACCTGCATCTGATGCGGGCGTTCGCGGTGGTCGCCGACGCGGAGGTGTTCGCGTTCGCCACGACGCTGACCCGGCTCACTGTGGTGCTCCGGCACACCTCGGCGGCCGAGGCGGTAGCGCAGGCCAGCGCCGCCGTGACCGACCGGTACGGGGGCACCCGGATCGCCACGAACCTGCGCGCCCTGCTCACCTCCCACCACGCGGAGTCCGTACGCGGGGCGGTGGTGGTGATCGGGTCGGACGGTTGGGACAGCGATCCGCCCGCCGACCTGGCGGCGGTGATGGCCCGCCTGAACCGCCGCGCGTACCGGGTCGTCTGGTTGAATCCGCGCGCCGGCGCACCCGGCTTCGCCCCCCGGGTCGGCGGCATGGCCGCCGCGCTCCCCTACTGCGACCGTCTGCTGCCGGCCGGCACTTTCCAGGACCTGCTGGTCGTCGCCCGTCAGCTCCAGAGCGTCACGTGCACCGACGGCCGGAAGTGGCCGACGCTCACGCCCGCGCCGCGCATCATCGCCTGAATCGCCCTCGGCGTCGACGAGAAGCGCGACAGCTCCTCGGCGGCCGACATCGAACCGGGGGTGGCGAGCACCTGCGCATGCCACACCGCCTCCATCGTCGCGTGTGGCCCCACCACCTGCCCGAGCTGGCCCTGACGGACGTCCGTCGCGACGGTGAACGCGAGGGCTGGTGCCACCCCCCTGCCCCGTTTGGCCTCCCCCAGCGCGGCCGCGTGGCTCTGGAAGATCTGCTGCCGCTCGTCCGGCACGGCCAGCCGACGCAGCAGCGCCGGGACCGCGCCCCACTCCGTGGCGGCCGACGGCCCGAGCAGCCAGGTCTGCTCCCGCAGCTGCCCTGGGGACGCCGCCAGGCCGGCCAGTGGATGTTCCGGACCGACGGCGATCACGAGCCGGTAGTTCATCACCGGCCGGCAGCCGATGGCGCTGTCGACGACCGACGGTTGCGGCCCGATCGCGATGTCCGCGGCACGGGTCAGCAACAGCGACTCGAACGACCCCGGGTTGCGCACGCTCAACTCGACGTCGAGGTCGGCGGCCCGCTTGGCGAAGAGTTCGATCAGCCCCGGCGCGGCGAACTCGGCGAACAGGCTCGACGCGGCGACCCGCAGCAGCCGTCGGCCGCGCTTCGCGGCGCTGACCTCCAGCATGGTGCGGTCCTGAAGGCCCAGCAGTTCCGCCGCGCGACTGGCCAGCCGCAGCCCACCCGGAGTGAACGCGAGGCCCGCCGCCGTCCGGGCGAAGAGCTTGTCGCCGAACTCCCTGCGCAGCTGGGCGATGTGCAGCGACACCGCCGACTCGGAGACCTGGAGCTCCGCGGCGGCCTGTTTGACCGAGCCCAGCCGGACCACGGCGACGTACGCGCGCAGCTGTGTCGGGGTCATCGGCGTCACCCACTTCCCCGCGATCGCGTGGCTCGGCTCGGCGTCGAGACGAACGTCGATCATCTCCCGCTGGTCCGGCCCACCGCCAGCGGCCGATCATCTGATCGTCGGGCCCGGTGCCGTTCACCATGGACCGGAGCAGTGACGACTGCTCCGGTCAGCTCTCGGTGGTGGCCGCCTGGTTCCCGGACACGCAGTACACGTCGCCGGAGTTCGCGGCGTGCGGCAGGTCGTGCAGGTGCGTCGCCAGGTCGGTCGCGGACATCCAACGTCGGAAGGTCATCGACTTGTCGTCGCCCACCGCCACGTCGAAGCCGTCGAAGCCGAGCGCGGTCAGGCGGTCGAGACACCGATCGGCGACCGCGCGCGCGATGGTGGTGAACTCGAACGACAACGCGGGCAGCGGGCGGCTCAGGCCGGCCAGCACCTCGTCCTCGAAACCCTCGACGTCGATCTTGGTGAAGGTGGGCACGCCGTACGTCTCGATCAGCGCGTCGACGGTGACCACCGGGACCTCGATGTCGGCGTCCCACACCTGGCCCTCCCACCCGCCCGCGCCCTCCGCCGCCCGGACGAAGTCCGGTGAGGCGGTCGACACGGTGGGGTTGGCGGAGTTGACGTGCAACCGGGTGCGCCCGGGAAGCCCGCCACACACGGCGTCGACAACTGTCACCCGGTCGTCGTCGGCGTAGATCGCCCGCAGTGCGCGCAGACACAGCGGCTGCGGTTCCACGGCGACCACCCGGGCACCGAGGCGGCGGAAGCTGGCGATGTGGTCGCCCACGTGCGAGCCGATGTCGAAGACGAGGTCCCCGCTGCTGACGAAGCGGGAGTAGAAGGCGTCCATCCTCGCGTCCCGCTCGGGATCGCCGTAGTAGACGTCGAGCGACCGGTGCAGCAGGGCCAGGGCCGGGTCGGTCCGGAGCGCGGCGATCCTGGCGTCGGTGGTAGCCGTCATCTGTCTGCGTCCAGTCCGTAGAGGTGGCCGGGTCACGGCCCGAAGGCGGTCAGGAACCGGTCCCGGAAGGCGTCCATCCGCCAGACCGGCGCCTGCGGCCCGGGCTTCAGCCCGTCCTGCCAGCCCCACCCGGAGATGCGGTCCAGCACGGCCCGGTCCCGGGTGATGATCGAGATCGGGACGTCGTGGCTGGCGTTCTCGCCGGTGACGACCGCTGCGGGTTGGTGGTCACCGAGGACGATGAACACGAGGTCGTCGTCTCCGTAGGTCCGCACGTAGGAGATGAGCGCGCCGAGGGTGTACTCGATGGACTTCCGGTAGTCCGCCCGGATCTGGGTGGTGTTGCGGCGCTTGTCGTCCGACCTGCCCGCGGTCCCGCGGTAGACCGCGCCGTCGCCGACGTCGGCCCAGTCGAGCAGCGGCGGGACGGGCGTCCACGGCGCGTGACTCGACACCAGCGCCAGCTCGGTCATCACGGTGCCGTCGCGCTTCGCCTGCTCCAGGCGCTGCCAGCTGGCCAGTGTGTACTGGTCAGGCGGGGTGCCGAAGCTGAACTTCGGGCCACGGTACGCGAGTGTCCTGGCGTCGTAGAACCGGTCGTAGCCGAAGAAGGAACCCTCCGGCCACGCCCTGGTGACGGCGGGCATCACGCCGACGGTCTGCCAGTTCGCCCGTCGGAAGGCGCCGTTGAGGGTCATCCGGTCGCTGGCCAGCAAGGTGCGGTGCCGCTGGTCGTTGTCGATCCAGAGGCCGGAGAGCAGCGTGTCGTGCGCGAGCCAACTACCGCCGCCGAAGGTCGGCGAGGTGAGGAAGCCGCTCTGCGCGGCGAAACCGGCCGCGCCCAGTTCGCCGGCGCCGCGGTCGAGGACGGCACCGACCTGCGGCGCGAACTCCGGGTCCTCGACGGCGTCCCGGCCGTAGCTCTCCACGAAGGCGACGACCACGTTCTTGCCGCGCAACGCGGTCAGTAGCTGGTCGCCAGGGGTGTCGCCGAACCTGTCGGCCTCGATCAGGGCCCCGAACGTCTCGCGATCGTCGAGGCGAAGGCGCACCTGGAAGCCGTGACCGTTGGCCAGGGTGGTGGCGGACGTGTCGGCGACCGGCACACCCTCGACCACCCGCACGTTGAACGCGGCGCAGGCCACCCAGACGACCACCAGCGCGGCCACGATCCGGGTGGTCCCGGTGCGGTGCCGGACCACCAGCCGCCGCAGTCGCCGCATCGACAGCGTGACCAGTGTGGGCAGGCCCACGAGCACCACCGCCAGGGTGATGGCGACGCCGATGGCGGCGGGTCGACCGTACGACTCGCTGAGGAAGGCGAACCCCTCGTCGAGGAGCGCCCAGTCGAGCACCGGGTCGAACGCCCGGCTCAGCGAGGCGGTGAACCCCAGGTCGAGCAGCTTCAACAGGCCGAGCAGACCGAGGGCCACGCCGGCGAGCGTCGCGACCAGTCGGCTGCCACGAGACGGCAGGGCGAGCAGGAGGGCCACGACCAGCAGCGCCTCCAGGGGGATCCGCGCGAACGCCGCCGGGCTGAGCCGGCCGAAGTCGTACGGCATGGTGAGGACGAGCAGCACGAGCAGCGCGGCCAGCACGGTCGTCAGCCGGGCCGCGATGGAGCGTTTCGGCCGATCCTCGACGTCGGTGCCGTCGGCGGTACCGCCCGCGACCTCGCCCCTCATCGCCCTCCGTCCCTGGCTCGGCAGCTGACGTACGCGCGTCAAGAGCGACAACCCGGGCATCCTTCCATGATCTTTGTTGGGCGCGGCATCCGGGCGGCTCAGACGCGGGCGATCCCGCGTCGGGCCACTGTGACAGTGGGGCGGTCCGACCAGGGCAGCCCGTCCGGCCGGCCCGAGCCCAGCGCCGTTGCGGCGCTCGGGGCACTGTGGCTCGCCGAGTTGCTCGCGTGAACCATCGCGGCCGGGGTGACGGGGCGGCGGCGGTGCCGGGTCGTCCAGAGCCACGTCACATCACGCCCGAACGACTCGACCAGCAGCGCCACCGACAGCACCAGCACCATTGTCGTCAGTGGCGCGGGCAGCACGTCGGCCATCGCCACCGTCAACACCACGCCCTGGATCGCGGCGACGACCTTGCTCCAGTAACGCGGCGGCGCGGATCCCCGCATCCACCCGAACACCCAGGTCGCGGCGCCGAAGAGGTAGCGCATCGCGCCGATCACGAGCACCCAGCCACCCACCGCGGGGGCCACGTGCAGGCAGAGCACCAGGACCAGGAAGGAGTCGATCTCCATGTCGAAGCGCGCGCCGAGCTCGCTGGTGGTCCCGGTGCGGCGGGCCGTGTACCCGTCCACGGCGTCGAGGGCCAACGCCACGCTGGTGAGGACGACCATCACTGTGACCGGCGCCGATCGGCCGATCGAGTCGGCGGCCAGGGCCGTCACGCCGCCGACGAGGATCGCCCGGCTCAGGGTCACCCGGTCGGCCGGGCTGAGCGTACCCGCGCCCGAGCGGGACATCCCCCGGCTGAGCAGGGCGCACAGGACCGACCCGTACGCCAGCCCCGCCACCCAGCCCGCCGCGCCCAGACCGACAGTCTCCGCCAGCACCGCCAGCAGGCCGATCTGCACGAGCAGTCCGATGACCGGACCAGTTCGAACCGTTGACATCGTGCCTCCGTGACTCTGGTGGGTGACCCTGACCGTCATCACGGAAAATATGACCGATCGGTTCATTCTGAACGCGACCCGGCAGGGTCCCGCGGAGGGACGTGCCCCTTCGGCGGCCGGTTAATCGTCCACCGTGGGCGCAGGCCGACCGCCGGGCCGTCGGTCAGGGTGTCGGCAGGGTCAGCACGTCCGCGCCGTCGTCGGTGATGGCGATGGTGTGCTCACTGTGCGCCGTCCGGCAGCCCGTCGCGCTGCGGAGGGTCCAGCCGTCGGCGTCGGTGACGAGCGTGGCGGTGTCCGCCATCACCCACGGCTCCAGTGCCAGCAGCAGCCCCGGGCGCAGCCGGTATCCCCGGCCGGGACGCCCCGTGTTGGAGACGTGCGGGTCCTGGTGCATCGTCGAGCCGACGCCGTGGCCGCCGAACTCGGTGTTCACCGAATATCCCGCCGCGTGAAGGACCGAGCCGATCGCGTGGGAGATGTCACCGATGCGCACGCCGGGGCCGGCGGCGGCGATCCCCGCCTGCAACGCGCGCTCGGTCGCGTCGATCAGCCCGACGCTTCCCGCTGGCCGCACGTCTCCCACGATGAAGCTGATGGCCGAGTCCGCGACGACTCCCCCCTGGGAGACGGCGAGGTCGAGCGAGAGCAGGTCGCCGTCGGCGAGCGCGTAGTCGTGCGGCAACCCGTGCAGCACGGCGTCATTCACCGACGTGCAGATGTAGTGGCCGAACGGTCCGCGCCCGAAGGACGGCTCGTAGTCGACGTAGCAGGACTGCGCCCCGGCCTCGGCGATCATGGCCTGCGCCCACCGGTCGATGTCCAGGAGGTTGGTGCCGACCACGCAGCGGCTCTTCAGCGTCTGCAGGATGCCGGCGACCAGCGCGCCGGTGTCCTTCGCTCGCAGCACGTCGGTGGGGCTCAGGATCTCGATCATGCAGCGCCTTCCTCGGGTCACCAATAAGTATCCCGGCCATATTATCCCGGTACTAGAATCGGGTCATGGTCAGGTTGCCGCTCACTCCCGAAGAGCTCGAACGCGGACAGCGCCTCGGCGCGCTCCTGCGTCGAGCCCGTGGAGAGCGTTCGATGCTCCTCACCGCGCTGGACGCCGGCGTCTCGCCGGAAACCCTCCGAAAGATCGAGTCCGGCCGGATAGCCACCCCCGCCTTCCCGACCATCGCGGCGATCGCCGACGTCCTCGGCCTCTCCCTCGACGCCGTCTGGTCGGAGATCAACACGTCGGACGGCGGCGCCGAACTCCCCCGACCGACGCGCACCGCGCGCGAGCGGTTGGCCTCCTAGTCTCGACCCCGCTGGCGCGGGACGACGCGTCGGCCGGCGACCGCCAGACGACGCTGGCCCCGGCCGATGAACGACCGGGACCAGCGGGTGGTGCGCTCAGGAGGCGGCGATGCCCTCCATGCCGATGCCGTCGGCGAACGTCGGCAGACCCTCGACAGTGGTGACGAGATTCAGGGACCCGTCCTCGTGCACCTTGTAGCCCTGCACGTTGCCGGCGGTGGCGTTCTGCACGTACAGGAAGCCGTCGCTGGTGGTCATGTCGATCGACCCGCCGTTGGTGTCGGCGGCGACGTTCCTGACGATTTCGAGCTTGCCGTCGTCGTTGACCCGGTAGGAGCTGATGGTGGAGCTGCCGGCGTTGGCGACGAAGAAGTAGTCGCCGACGCGCTGGATCCAGCACGTCGCCTGCTGGCCGTTGGGCACCGACGGGCCGACCTGGTCGAGGGCGCCGTCGTCCTCCAACTCGAACCGGCTGACCGCGTTCGCGCCCGACTCGGTGACCAGCAGCGAGTCCTCGGTGTCGAAGGTGAAGCCGAACGGGGTGTTGCCCGCGTCGCTGATGACGGGGTTGCGGGACAGTTTCCCGTCGCGGCCGATCTCGTAGCTGAACATGACGTTGGCACCCTTTGTCGACACCAGGACGAACTCGCTGTCCGGGTCGATCTTGACCTGGGCCGGGGCGGTCCCGAACGCGGGCGGGTTGCCGTTGTGCAGCCCGAGCGAGCGGTTGGCGTCCTCGATGCGCGACAGGCGCCCCTTGCGCAGCTCGAAGCCCTGCACCGAGCCCTCGCCACCGGCGTTGAGGACGTAGACGAGGTCGCCACGGGCCGCGACGCTGACCGGCAGCAGACCGCCGGACCAGATGACCTGGAGCTTGTGCAGCTTGGTGCCCTCCACCCGGAAGACCGTCACGGTGTTGCTGCCGGCGTTCACCGCGAACAGCAGTCCGCGGTGGTAGGTCAGAGAGCCCTGCGAGGCCAGCGCGTCGAGCGGCGCTCCGATGGTGAAGCCGCCCAGCCCGCCGGTCTCGTACTCGCCCGCCTTGGTGAGCTTGCCGTCCTCGTCGCGGTCGTACACCTTGATGGTGTTGCCCTCGGCCTTGTTGGTCTGGACGAAGACCGCGCCCTCGTCGCCGTGGTGGTGATCACCCCCCTTGCGGTCGTCGTGGTATCCGGGGCCACCGCCATCGGCGAAGGCGGTCCCGGGGATCGATCCGATGCTGGTCAGACCTGCCAGGAGGGCTGCCGCGAGCGCGACACTGCGCTTCATCACTGACTCCTTGTGCACCCGAAGGGAGGAATACGAGTTTTCCTCTCCTTCGAAAGCTATCGGAGCAGGTAAGCGTCATGCCCTCACTTACCCTAAAGCGGTAATTTCGTGCCGTTCTGTGAAATCACCAGACGAACACGCGACAGTGGCCTACGGCGAAGCGGACCTTCGGCGGGCGACGGCGAAGCGGGGCAGCAGCGCCACGGCCCGCGCCCGATGAGCCGCGCATCTTGGCCGGCGCGCGGGAAGGTCCGGGTCAGCGGGGATCGGGCCACCACGGTTCGAGGAACGTGGGGTCGGCGACGTACTGCGCCACCTGCGTCCGCTGCTCCGAGGTCAGCGACAGCGCCTGGAATCGGGCGCCCCACTCGGGCACTCGGTCGGCCTTGTCCAACGCGGTGGCCAGCTCGATCAGGCCGGCCAGCGCCATCGCCTGCTCGACCACCGGGGCGTCCTCGGCGCGGCGGCGCATCCCCGAGTCGAGCGCCCGGTAGGCGGCCCGGTCGTCCATCTTGAACTCGCGCAGGATCCGCGCGTTGTCGAGCACCCGGGCCAGCCCGTCAAGCTCCTTCGACCCGCCGTACTCCACGTCGTTCGGCTCGTCCCGCTGGATGAAGACGATGGAGTTGCCCGACGGGTCGACGATGCTGAACCGCGACGACCCGGCGCGGTAGCGGGTCATCCGGGGTAGACCCTTGACCAGCACCTTGCCGTAGCTGCGGCGCATCGCCTCGGCGAACACCGCGTGGTACGACGCCACGGCGTCCACCATCACCAGGCAGCCGCCGGAATGCTCCTTCGCCGGGTCCAGGTCTTTGGGCGCCGGGCCGTAGTGCAGCTGGAACCCACTCCAGGTGAGGGCCAGGTACACATATGGCCTGAGTTGTTCATATGCCACCTCGAACCCGAGGGCTCGCCAGAACGCCAGGGTCTCCTCCGGGGCCGCGCAGTGCAGTAACGGAACAGTGGTCTCGTTCGGTTGGACGCGGTCCTCGATGGTCGTCATGGTCACTCCCGGTCCGGTCGGCAGGTCGGCCATTGTGCCAGCACCACCGAGCACTTTCGACCACTTCCGCCTCCTACCGAGGGAGGAGGCGCGCTCCGACCAGCAGCCGCAACCGGGGCTCGGGGTCGGACGCGATCCGCGGGCGCGACCGCGAACATCTACAGACATGACTACCGATGTGCGCCGGGCGACGCGCTGGAGCCGCCCACTGATGTTCCTGGTGTCCGTGATGGCGGTGCTCGGCGTCGTCGCCGTCGTCGGCATCCTCGTCGACCCGCGCGTCCTCACCGGGGTGCCGATCTGGCTCAAGCCGTTCAAGTTCGCTGTGTCGTTCGTGCTGTACGGCGCGACGCTCGCCTGGATGCTCTCCCTGCTGCCGCGCCGCAGCCGGGCCGTCGAGAGGGCGGTCGTCGTCATCGTCGCGGTGGCGGTCGTCGAGAACGCGTGGATCGTCGGTCAGGTGGTACGCGGGCAGGCCAGCCACTTCAACGACAGCACCCCGGTGAACACCGCGCTGTTCGCGGCGATGGGAGCGGCCATCATGGTGCTGTTCTTCGCGCACCTCGTCATCGGGATCGTGGTCCTGATCCAGCGGATCCCCGATCGGGTCGCCGCGACCGCCGTCGGCTGGGGGCTCGGCCTGTCCCTGCTGGGCATGCTCGCGGCGGTGCCGATGGCGCTGCCGATGCAGGACCCGGGGATCGAGGGAATCGGCGGGGCGCACAGCGTCGGCGTGCCCGACGGTGGGCCGGGGTTGCCGATCGTCGGCTGGAGCACCACCGGCGGTGACCTGCGGATCGGGCACTTCGTGGGGCTGCACGCCCTCCAGGCGTTGCCGATCCTGGCGATCCTGCTGAGCCGGTTCGCCACCCGGTTGGACGAGCGCACCCGCGCCCGGCTGCTGGTCGTCGCTGGCGGCGCGTACGGCGTACTCACAGTGCTGTTGACCTGGCAGGCCCTGCGCGAACAGCCGCTGCTGCGGCCGGACGCCGTCACCCTCGCCGCGGTCGCGGCCCTGGTGGTCGCGACGGCGACCGCGACCGGCCTGGTGCTGGCCCGCCGACGTCGCCCGGAACTGGCGCTGGCCGCGTGACCGCCACGCTGTTCTCGCTGACGTTCGCGGTAGCCGCGCCGTTCTGGGCGCTGATGATCCTGCTGCCCCGCTGGTCGTGGACCGCCCGGATCATCGCCTCGCCGCTGATCGTGCTGCCGGTCGTGGTGATCTACGCGCTGCTGGTGCTCCCGGCGTTCGGCGACGTGCTGCCGGCCGTGACGTCGCCGACCCTGGCCGGGGTGCGCGACCTGCTCGGCACCTCCGACGGGGCGGCGGCGGGTTGGGCGCACATGATCGCGTTCGATCTGTTCGTCGGACGGTGGGCGTGGTTGGACAGCCGGGATCGGGGGGTGCCGGCGCTGGTGATGGCTCCGGTGCTGCTGCTGACCATCCTGCTCGGACCGCTCGGCCTGGCCGCCTACCTCGCGGTCCGGGCCCGGTGGCGGCGGCCGGCGGCCGCCGCGACCGGCCCGCAGCACCTAGGCTGACCACCGTGAGCTGGCCGGGGCGACTGTTCGACATGCGGGACCCGGTTGTGCGGATGGCGCTGCTCATCCTCGCCGGGGTGCAGTACCTGCTCTTCGTCCCCCACGCGGACCGCCCACCCACGCCGACACAGTGGATCCTCGGGGTGCTCGCGTTCACAGTGGGGCTGGCAGTACACCGTTGGCCGGTGGTCAACCTGTCGGCGCAGGCCGCACTGCTGACGGTCGCGATCAGCCTGGTCGACGACTACACGATCAACCAGGTTGGCGCCAGCTGGGCCCTGCTCGAGGTCACCATGCGCGCGCGTCGCGCCCGGACCATCTGGCTGTCCTCGGCGCTGCTGGTCGTGGTCGACCTGACCGACTCGGTCGGCGACCCGGTCGGCCAGGTCGCCTCCGGCGTCGTCGGGCTGGCTCTCGAGGTCGGGGTGCCGGTGCTGCTGGGCCTCGTCATCCGCGCCAACCGGGAGCTGAGTCGACAGGCCGTGGAGCGGGCCCTGGCCGAGCAACGCCAGCACGAGTCGGAGAGCCGCGCGGCCCGCGCCGACGAACGCAGCGCCATCGCCCGCGAGCTGCACGACGTCGTCGCGCACCATGTGGCGTCGATGGTCCTGCGGGTCGGCGTCGCACGGCACGTGCTCACCGACCTGGACCCCCGGGTGGGCGAGGTGTTCGACGACGTGCACGGCACCGGCAGCGCGGCCCTGACGGAGCTGCGCCGGCTGGTCGCGGTGCTGCGCAACCCCGACGGGGTACGCGGCGACGCGGCGCTGACCGCTATCGAACCGTCCGCGCTGCCGGCGGCGATCGGCGCGTCCATCGACCGGGCCCGGCAGGCGGGTGTCACGGTGGAGGCCGATCTCGATCCGGCGATCGGTTCACTCGACGCGGTGCGCGGCATGGCGGTGCTGCGACTGACCCAGGAGGCGCTGACCAACGTGGCCAAACACGCGGGGACGTCCGCGCTCGCGCACCTCGTGGTCGCCGTCCGGGACGGCTCCGTGCACTGGGAGGTCACCGACAACGGGCGCGGCGGGGTGCCGGCGGGCGTGCCGGCCGGTGGCGGGCACGGCATCACCGGGATGCGCGAGCGCGTCGAGGTCCTCGGCGGCCGGTTGGAGGCGGGCCCGACCGGCGCCGGGTGGCGGGTGCGTACCGTCCTTCCGGCCGTGGCCGCAGCGTCCGCCGACGCGCCGGTCGGATCGGTGCCCCGCGAGCGGGAGGCCCCGGCCGGGTCGCCCGCGCCGGGGCCGGCGTGATCCGGGTGCTGCTGGTCGATGACCAGCACCTCATCCGAGCCGGGCTGCGCATGCTCTGCGACGCCCAACCCGACATCGAGGTCGTCGGGGAGGCCGACAGCGGCCGTGAGGCGATCCCGCTGGCCGGGCGGCTCCTCCCCGACGTCGTCGTCATGGACCTGCGGATGCCCGGTGTCGACGGGATCACCGCGACCAGCCGGATCCTCGCCGAACGCCCCACCACCCGCGTCCTGGTGCTGACCACGTTCGGCGACGACGACCACCTCTACCCCGCGCTGACCGCCGGAGCGTGCGGGTTCCTGCTCAAGGACGCGCCCCCGACCGAGCTGCTGGACGGCATCCGCCGGGCCGCCGTCGGTGACAGCCCGTTCAGCCCGGAGGTGCTGCGCCGCCTCGTGCAGCGCGCGGTGCACGCCCGCCCCGGGTCACCACCGGCCCTGCCGGGCCTGACCGCCAGGGAACGGGACGTGCTCAACCTGGTCGCCGAGGGCCTGTCCAACACCGAGATCGCCGACCAGCTCCACATCGGTGTCACCACGGTCAAGACCCACATCACCAGCCTGATGACAAAGACCGACAGCCCCAACCGGGTACGCCTGGCCCTGTTCGCCCGCGGCGTCTGACGCTCAGGCCCGCATCCGGGCGGACACGGCGATGACGAGCGCCAGCGGCACGATCAGCAGGGCCGGGGCGACGACCGGCAGGTGCAGGGCGACCAGGGCGCCGACCGCCGCGCCGACCATGAGGGCCAGCAGCACCTGAACCTTGGGGCGCAGGCTGGCCCACGGGCTGCGCGCGGCGACCCCGGCGATCAGGCTGGTGAGCGTGCCGGTCAGGTACGTGGAGGACAGGCCGGACACGCCGAAGCGTTGGATGGCACTGCTCTGCACGCCCAGCGCGACAGCGGACAGCATCAGCAGCGCCAGGTGGACACCCCCGTCGGGGGTGTGCAGCGTGACCTCCCAGACAACGGCGAACACCACGAACACCGCCAGCTCCAGGACCAACGCCCAGGTGACCCGCCGAGGCCAGACCGGATCGTCCGGCTGTGCCGAGCCGACGACGCGTGCGCCCGCCAGGACACCGACGATGAAGCTGACAATGGCGCAGCCCGAGGTCAGGGCCAGGTCGGCTTCACCCCGGCCGGCCGAGAGCCCGAGCAGGACCATGTTGCCGGTCATCACGCTGGCGAAGGCGCCGCCGAGGGCGAGGAAACCGAGAGCGTCGGCGCTCCCGGTGAGGAAGGTGAGGACGACGACGAGCGCCTGCCGTCGCCGCAGCAGTTGCTCGTTCCCGTGCGGGGCGACGCGGGGGCGGGTGACGCGGGGCGCTGTGCTCGACACTGTCGGCCGCCTTCCAGTGATTGTTCTTCGTATACACTTTGTCCGGACACGTTCACGGAGAGGCGACCAGGTGGCTGAAGACCTACGGGACAAGCTCGGCGCGCAACACCTGCCGCTCCGCGATCAGGTCCTCGCCGCGCTGCGGACCGCCATCATCGACGGCGACTACCTTCCCGGGGAACGGTTGACCGAGGACCGGCTCGCCGAGGACTTCGGCGTCTCCCGCAACCCCGTCCGAGAGGCGCTGCGCGTCGCCGAGGCGGAGGGGTTCGTCGTGATCCTCCCCCGCCGGGGAGCTGTCGTCGCCTCACCGAGCAGCGGGACCATCACCGACATGTTCGCCGTGCGCGGGCGCCTGGAGACGCTTGCCGCCCGGCTGGCCGCCGAGCGGGCCACCGCAGCCGACGTGGCGTCCCTGCGCGACCTGCTCGACCAGGGCCGCGAGGCGACGCAGCGCCACGACCTGGCCCGGGTCGCCGAACTGAACAGCACGCTGCACCTGCGCATCCTCCAGATCAGCGGAAACCCCTGGCTGTCGTCGATCGCCAAGTCGCTCTACCTCCATGTCCAGTGGGTCTTCCGGCTCGGGGCGGCCGAACGCGCGCCACACTCGTGGGCCGAGCACATCCAACTCGTCGACGCCATCGAGTCAGGCGACGGTGACCGCGCCGAACGGGCCGCGCTCGACCACCTCGACGCGGCATCCGCCGCGGCGTACGAGAACGCCGAGGGCGGCTACGGCGCCCGCTGACGGGACCGCGGCCACGGCACCCGCTACCGGCCGCACGCGTAGCCCTGCATTCCCCGGGGGTTCGCACCGGCGGCCAGCACGCCCGTCGCCGGGTCACGGGTCACCGCGCAGAGCCGACCGAGGCTCCACCCGTCGGTGACCCGCACCTCGTGCCCGTACGCCCGCAGGGCCGCCAGCACGCCCTCGTCGAGCCGGTCCTCCACCACCAGGACACCGGGCTCCATGTCGCGGGGATAGAAGGACCCCGGCAGGCTGACCGTGTGCCACGCCGGCGCGTCGATGGCCTCCTGGAGGCTCTGACCACCGACGAGGTGCCGCAGCAGGAACGGCAGCTGCCACTGGTCCTGCTGGTCGCCACCGGGAGTGCCGCAGGCCAGCACCGGCTCGCCGTCGCGGTGCACCATCGTCGGGCTCAACGTCGTCCGCGGGCGGCGGCCCGGCGCCAGCGACGAGGCGAGCCCCTCCTCCAGCCAGAACATCTGCAACCTGCTGCCCAGCGGGAAGCCCAGCTCCGGAATCGTCGGGGAACTCTGCAACCAGCCACCACTGGGCGTAGCGGAGATCATGTTGCCCCAGCGGTCGACCACGTCCACGTGACAGGTGTCGCCCCGGGTCACCCCGTCCGACTGCACTGTCGGCTCCCCCGTGGTGGCATCCGTCGGCCTGGCACGCCGCCCGGCACCCTGTCGAACGTGGGCCGGAAGGCGCGGCTGCGCGCCATCCGGACGCCCCGGCCGCAACTCCGCCGACGCGCGATCGCCGATCAGGGCGGCCCGCTCCCGCGCGTACTGCGGGGAGAGCAGCGCCTTGGCGGGCACGTCCACACCGTCGCCGTACCAGGCCTCCCGGTCGGCGAAGGCGAGCTTGAGCGCCTCGACCTGGGCGTGCACGCCCGCAGCGGTCCCCGGGTCGTACGCGCCCGGGTCGTCGAGCGCGTCCAGTGTGGCCAGTGACTCCAGCAGCACCGGGCCCTGACCCCAGAAACCGGTCTTCGCCACCGAGTAGCCGTGCCAGTCGAGGGTGGCGGGCTGCTCCCAGCTCGCCGAGTACCCGGCCAGGTCGTCGCCGGTGACCAGCCCGGCGTGCGGGCGTCCGCTGGAGTCCTGGAACGGTCGTCGGCTGAACGCGTCGATCGCCTCGGCGACGAAACCCGTGCTCCAGGCCCGGCGGGCGGCCTCGATCTGGGCCTCCCGGTCGACGCCGGCCGCCCGTCCCGCCTCGACGAGCCGGCGCAGGGTGTCCGCGTACGCCGGGTTGGTGACCAACTCTCCCGCGGCCGGTGGCCGGCCGCCGCGCAGCCAGAGCGCGGCGGAGGTGGGCCAGTGTTCCTCGAACAAGGAACGGACGGCCGCCACTGTGTCACCGACCCGGCCCACCAGTGGGTGCCCGGCGCCGGCGTAGCCGATCGCCGGCTCCAGCACCTCGGCGAGGGTGAGCGTGCCGTGCTCGCGCAGCAGCAGGAGCCAGGCGTCCACAGCGCCGGGTACGGCCGCCGCGAGCGGCCCGGCGCCCGGGATGAGGTCCATGCCGAGGGACCGGAAGTGCGCGATGGTGGCGCCGGCCGGGGCCGGCCCCTGCCCGCACAGCACCTTGGGTCGGGGGTCCCGGGCGGTGGCCACGATGGCCGGCACCTCGCCGCCCGGCCCGTTCAGGTGCGGCTCGACGACGTGCAGCACGAACCCCGCGGTGACAGCGGCGTCGAAGGCGTTGCCCCCACGTTCCAGGACGCCCATCGCCGCCTGGCTGGCGAGCCAGTGGGTGGAGGACACCATGCCGAAGGTGCCCTGCAACGTGGGTCGGGTGGTGAACGTCATGACAACACCTCACTGGGATCTGCGGTACGAACGTCGGGACCGGTGCCGTCCGGCCGGACCAGGTGGCACGCGGCCATGCCGTCGCCGATCGCGGTCTGCGCCGGCACCTCCGTCGCGCACCTGTCGAAGGCGAGCGGGCACCGGGTCCGGAACCGGCAACCGGACGGCGGGTCGAGCGCGGACGGCAGGTCGTCGCCGAGCAGCACCGGCTGACTGTGGCGCTGACGCACGGGGTCGGCCACCGGCGCGGCGGAGAGCAGAGCCTGCGTGTACGGGTGGGCGGGCCGGGCGAAGATCCGCTCGCGGCTACCGGTCTCGACGAGTTGACCCAGGTACATGACCGCGATGTCGTCGGCCAGGTACTCGACAGCGGAGAGGTCGTGGGTGATGAACAGGCAGGCGAACCCGATGTCGCGTTGCAGGTCGGCGAGGAGGTTGAGCACCGACGCCTGCACTGACACGTCGAGCGCGCTGGTGGGCTCGTCAGCGATGAGCAGCATGGGCTCGGAGATCAGGGCCCGCGCGATGCTGACCCGTTGGCGTTGCCCGCCGGACAACTCGTGGGGATAGCGACGGGCCACCTCGGCGCGCAGGCCCACCCGTTCGAGTTGGGGGGCGACGCGGGCGTCCCGGTCACGCCGGGAGATCCGCTTGCCGGCCAGCCGCAGCGGCTCGGCCACGATCTCGCCCACCAGCATGCGTGGGTCCAGTGACGCGGCCGGGTCCTGGAAGACGATCGACACCGCGCCGCGATGAGGGCGCAGTCGGCGTCGGGACAGGTGGGTGACGTCGGTGCCCGCGATCCGGACCGTTCCCGCTGTCGGTTCGACGAGCCGCACCACGCATCGGCCCACCGTCGACTTTCCGGAACCGCTCTCCCCCACCAGGGCCGTGACCCGGCCGCGCGGGATGGTCAGGGACACCCCGTCCACGGCCCGCACCGGGCCGAAGTGCATCACCAGGTCCGCGATCTCCAGGGCGTTCGGCTGCGGCGTCATCGGTTCGCCTCCTGAGCTGCCGTCGGTGCCGTTGTGCAGGGGTGCCAACAGGCAGCGACATGGTCGGTGCCACCGATGCCCTCCAGCGGCGGGGCGGCCGCCCGGCACTGCTCGTCGGCGGCCGGGCAGCGGTCCGCGAAGGTGCAGGCGTCGGGTTGGCTGGCCAGGACGGGCACCAGCCCGGGGATCTCGGTCAACCGGTCCGTGCCGGCGTGCCGGCCAGGCTGCGGTGACGCCGACAGCAGCCCGGCCGTGTACCGGTGCCGGGGGTGGGCGAACAGGTCGTCCACCGGCGCCCGTTCCACCACCCGGCCCGCGTACATGACGACGACACGGTCGGCGATGTCGGCGATCACGCCGAGGTCGTGGGTGATGATGAGGACGCTGGTGCCGAGCCGGTCGCGCAGGTCCCGCAGCACCTGGAGGATGCCGGCCTGGACGGTGACGTCCAGCGCTGTGGTCGGCTCGTCGGCCACCAGCACCTTCGGGCCGCAGGCCACGGCCATCGCGATCATCACGCGCTGGCGCATGCCGCCGGAGAGCTGGTGCGGATAGCCGTCGACCCGCTGGGCCGCGGACGGGATTCCGACGAGCGTCAACAGCTCGACGGCGCGCGCCCGCGCCGCCCGTCGGGACATCCGCTCGTGGACCTGGAGCACCTCCCCGATCTGCCGCCCGACGGTGAGCACCGGGTTCAACGACGTCATCGGCTCCTGGAAGATGTAGGCGATCTCCCGGCCACGGACCCGACGCAGGGCCGACTCACGGGCCCCGACCAGCTGGGTGCCGTCCAGGCGCACCGAACCGGTGACCCGGGCGCTGCCCGGGAGCAGCCCGGCGATGCTCATCGCGGTGACGCTCTTTCCGCACCCCGACTCGCCCACCATCCCGACGATCTCCCCGGCTGCGAGGTCCAGGCTGACCCCGTCGACAGCGGAGACGGTGCCGGTCTCGGTCGGGAACGACACCGACAGGTCGCGGATCTCCAGCACCGGCGCGGAGGCGGTGGTCATCGCCGGTCTCCCTTCGGGTCGAGGGCGTCGCGCAGGGCGTCACCGAAGACGTTGAACGCCAGCGCCAGACCCATGATCACGACGCCCGGGAAGACGGCGGCCCACGGTGCCCGGGCGGCGAACTGCTGGGCGGTGGCCAGCATGGTGCCGAGACTGGGCGCCGGGGGCTGGATGCCGAGGCCGAGGAAGGACAGCACCGCCTCGCCGAGGATCGCGGCCGGGATGGCGACAGTGGCCTGCACCAGGATCACCGAGGTCGCGTTCGGCAGGATGTGCCGGGCCAGCACCCACAGGTCGCTCGCGCCGTCCACGACGGCCGCCGCGACGAAGTCCAGCGACTTGAGGCGCAGCGTGTCCGAGCGGACGACCCTGATCACCCCGGGGATCTGGGCGATGCCGATGGCCACAGCGGCGTTGCCGAGGCTGGCGCCCCGGATGGCCGCCAACCCCACCGCCATGATCAGGAACGGAAACGCCAGCAGCAGGTCGGTGAAGCGCGAGATCACCGCGTCCCAGGCCCGGAAGTAGCCGGCGGCCAGCCCGAGGGGCACCCCGATGACCAGCGACGTGGCCACCGCCAGGAGCCCCACCTGCAACGACGCCCGCGCACCGAGCATGATGCGGGAGAGGACGTCGCGGCCGAGGTCGTCGGTGCCCAGCAGGTGCCCGGCGGTGCCGGGAGGCGCGAACGTACGGGCGAAGTCGGTCTGGTCGACCGAGTACGGCGCGAGCCAGGGTGAGAGCAGCGCGATGACGCCGGCCAGCGCGAGCACGACGAAGCTCACCACGGCGAGCGGGTTGCGCCGCAGCCGCCGCAGCACCCGGGTACGCCGGGTGATGCTGGCGGTGCCGGTCTCCGCCATCGGTACGGTGAGGACGGTCATGCCGGATCTCCCGTCACCCGGATGCGTGGATCGATGACCGAGTAGAGCAGGTCCAAGAAGAAGTTGATCACGATGTAGGCCGCCGCGGTGAGCAGGACGACGGCCTGGATCACCGGGTAGTCCCGTTGGAACACCGCGTCGATGGTCATCTTTCCGAAGCCCGGCAGCCCGAAGATCTGTTCGGTGACGACAGCGCCCGAGATCAGCCCGCCGAGTTGGAGACCCACGACGGTCACCACCACGATGAGGCTGTTGCGCAGGGCGTGCCGGGTGATGACGGCGCGCGGTCGCAGGCCCTTCGCCTTCGCCGTGCGTACGTAGTCGGAGGAGAGCGAGTCCAGCATCGCCGACCGGGTCTGCCGCATGATGATGGCGGCGAGGCCGGTGCCGAGGATCACGGCCGGCAGGACGATGTGGTGCAGGTTGTCCACGGGGTCCTCCAGGATCGGCACGAAGCCGGAGGCGGGGAAGAGCCCGGTCGCCACGGACAGGTAGAGGATCGCCAGCAGCCCCAACCAGAAGTGAGGCACCGACAGGCCGATCAGGGCCAGTCCGTTGGCGAGCCACTCCGCCGGACGTCCACGACGGACCGCCGCGAGCACCCCGGCGCCGACGCCGAGCGCCGACGCGATGAGGATCGCCAGGACGGACAGCTCGACGGTCACCGGCAGGGCTGTCGTGAGCATCGACGAGACCGGTGTGCCGGTGCGGATCGACACCCCGAAGTCACCCTGCGCCATGCGCTCCACGTACTGGGCGAACTGCACGGGCAGCGGCTGGTCCAGCCCGTAGTGCCGGCGGATGGCCTCCAGGGCCTCCGGCGACCGGTCCTCCCCGGCCAGGGCGAGGGCCGGGTCGCCGGGGAGCGCCCGTACGCCGACGAAGACCACGATCGTCGACAACAGCAGGGTCAGCGCCGACTGCCAGGCGCGGGTGAGCAGGTATCGGGCCACGACGGCCTACTTGCCGAAGCCGGCGAAGGCCGCCCGGATCACGCCGTCCGGGTAGACCTGAAGGCCCTGGATCTGCTTGCTGACGGCGGTCAGGTTGCGCTGCCGGTAGAGGTAGATCAAAGCGTCGTCCTGCTGGAGGAGCGTGACCGCCTGCCCGTACAGCTTCCTGCGCTCCTCGACGTCGCCGGCCTGGCGGGCCTGGGTCAGCAGCGTGTCGAGCTGCGGGTTGCTGTAGCCGGCGACGTTCTGGCTGGCGCCGGTGCCGACGAAGTTCGTGATGTTGGCGTCCGGGTCGATCCGTCCGCTCCAGCCCAGTTGCAGCAGCTCGAAGTTGCCGCGGTCCTGCTCGTCGAGGAGTGACGAGTACTCCACCGGGTTGATCTTCAGGTCGAAGCCGCCGTCCTTGACCATGGACTGCAACGCCTGCGCGAGGCGCAGAGTGTCGGGGCTGTTCGAGGCGAGCATCGTCACCGTGTACGGCGTCTGCACGCCGGCCTCGGCCAGCAACTGCTTGGCCTTGGCGGGGTCGTGCGCCGGGCAGGTCTGCGCCTCGGGGGACGAGAACGTGCTCGCCGGTGAGATCGGAGAACAGGCCACGGCGTGCTCACCGTTGAAGACTGCGTCGACCAGGGCCTTGCGGTCGATGGCGTGCTCGAAGGCCTGCCGCACCTTGGCGTTCTGGGCGAGGGGGCGGTTGATGGGCTTTGCGGTGGTGCCGACGCCGTCGACGTTGCCGATGTTGATGGTCAGGCCCTGGTAGCCGAGGGACTGCGACTGGAGCACGGAGACCGCCGCGTCCTGCCGGAGCGAGGCGACGTCCTGGGTGGAGACCGAGTCGGCGACCTGCACATCGCCGGAGCGCAGGTTGGCCGCGCGGATGCTCGCGTCGGTCAGGATCCGCCACGAGATGCCGTCCAGGTGCACCTTGCTCGCGTCGTAGAAGTTCGGGTCCCGCACCACCTCGATGGAGTTCTGCGGCACCCGCTTCGCGAACTTGAAGGGGCCGACGCAGACCGGCGCCGAGGCGAAGTCGTCGCCCGTGGCCCGCAGCGCCTGCGCACTCATGATCATTCCGGCCCGGTCGGCGAGGGCGCCGAGCAGCGGTGCGAACGGCTGCTTCAGCCGCAGGACGACTGTCTGCGCGTCCGGGGTGTCGACGCCGTCGATGGGGCCGAGTTCGCTCTTACGCGCCGAGCGGGCGTTGGTGAGGTGGCGTTGCAGGGTGGCCTTCACCGCGGCCGAGTCGAACGCCGTGCCGTCCGCGAAGCGCACGCCGGGTCGCAATGGGATGGTCACCGTCCGGCCGTCGCCGCTCGTGGTGGGCAGGGCCGTCGCGAGCTGCGGTACGACCTGCGCCTGCTCGTTGACGTCGTAGAGCTTCTGGCACATGGCCTGGAAGACGTAGCGGGAGTAGAGGCTTCTCGACAGCGTCGGGTCCAGCGCGTCGGGCTCGGCGGAGAGGGCGATGACCAGCTTGCCTCCCTGCTTCACGGCGGCGGGGTCTGCGGGCGTACCGAAGGAATCCTGGCCTGCCGACTGGTTGCCACCGGACGGGTCGCCGCCGTCGTTGTCCGACACCGGTGAGCAGGCGGCGACAGTGCAGACGACGGCGGCCGCCGCCACTGCGGCCCGGAGCACCCGGCGGCGGGGCAGGGTCGTGTCGCGGACGGAGAGGTTCGTCATGGAGAGCTCCTCAAGTGGGCGATTCGGGGAGCGTATGTTGTATACGATGACCGCCGCAAGACCTCAGTGAATGGCTCGCCAGGCACTCCTGATGCCCGGAACGGGCCCGGCCGCCGATCAGCTCGCGGGCCGCGTCCGGCCGCCCCGAACCAGGTTGAGCAGGACGACCAGCGCGAGCACCGCCACCACCGCGCTGAAGACCTCGCCGGCCGGGCGCAGACCGATCGTCTGGATCAGCAGACCGACAGCGACCGCCGGCACACCGAGCATGGCGAACAGGATGGCGAAGAAGGTCGACACCGCCTCGGCCCGGTGCTGCGGCTCGGTCCTCATCGTGATCGTCGCGATGCCGTCGCCGACCGCCACCCCGGACGCGACACCGATGATCGCCGCGCTGATGATGAGCGTCGCCAGCGACGCCATCCACATGCTGAACGCGAGCAGGCCCGCCCCCACGACCAGGCCGGCGCAGGCGCTGGCCAGCGCGGCACGCGAGGACAGCACGCGGGTCAGCAGCTGACCGAACGCCGCGCCGGTGAACGCCACGAAGACCACCAGCGCGGCCACTGTGTGTGAGGTCTCGTGCAGGACCGTGCCGAGGAACAGCCCGCTCACCGACGTGAGCACCCCGAGGGCGGCGAAGCCCGCGCCGGCGGTGAGCGCCGAACGGACGAAGGCGCCGCGAATGGTCGCCGGCACGTGCAACCTCTGCACCCGCACTGTCACCGGTGAGCGTTCCCGGACCGTCTCCGGCACCCCGCGCAGCGCGATGATCGCTATCACCGCCAGGATCAGCACGATCACCCAGGGCAGCCGGAGCGGTTCGGGCGCCACGTCCGACACGATCCCGGACAGCAGGGTGCCGGTGGCCAGGCCACCCAGGTTCGCGAAGATCGACACGGTGGCGGCACGCTTCGGGTGCCGAGGGTCGATCAGCTCCGCCAACGCCGCGGTCGCCGTGCCGATGATCAGTGCGGCGGACAGCCCGGCGAGGATCCGACCCACGATGATCATCGCCAGGTCCACGGCGGCCAGGAACACGGCGTCGGCGGCGACCGAGAGCAGCAGCGCGATGAGGATGACCGGGCGTCGGCCGATCTGGTCGGAGAGCCGACCGAAGACCAGCAGCCCGACCACGACTCCCAGCGCGTACAGCGCGTCGACCACTGTCACTGTCAACGACGAGAAGCCGAACTCCAGCTCGTAGAGCGGGTACAGGGGGGTCGGCACCGTGGTGCCCACGAGCGTGATCCAGAAGGCGAACGCGACCCGTACCGCGCCGGACGTGGAACCGGACCGTGTCACCCGTTCAGCATGGATGTCGGTCCCGGGCCGAGGTGCGGTAACGAACCTAAAGGCCCGCATCAGGTGGCAGCGCGGGGGCACGGTGGGAAGCGGAGCCGCATAACGCCGCTTCCCACCGCGTACTCCTAGGAGTTGTACGCCTGCGCGGTCACCGTGACCTGGCGGGCGAGGCCCGACCGGGCCGGCCAGGAGATCCGCACCTCGCGGCTCTCCCCCGGCAGGAGCCAGAAGTAGTTGTCGTCGTAGCGGGCCGGCAGGACCCGCTCACCGCGCTGGTCGCGCACGGCGAGCCGGACCAAGGCAGCGACCGTACGGCCCTGGTTGCGGACCGTCGTGGTGACGGTGTTGCGCCCGTCCACGGCGCGCACCGTGCTCGACGACGTCGACAGGCGGGTGCTCGGCACGTCGTTGAGCGCCCGCACCTGCTCGGCCTTGTCGTAGCGCCAGTAGGTGTTCTCCGCGAGCAGACGGTCGCGGCTGTCCCGTAGCTCCAGTCGCACCAGGTGCAGCCCGCCGCCGTCCGGCGCGGCGAGCGTGAAGACCGCCGTGGTGGCCGAGCGGGCCACGTCCACCCGCTGCCGCTGGGGCGAACCCAGCGACCGGCCGCTCAGGTCGTAGCGTCGGGCGCGCACGGTGACCCCGCTGAGCGGGGCCGCGGTGTGGTTGACCACCCGGACCTGCCAGGTGCCCGGGTCGGCCTGGACGTGCACCGGTTCGCACCCCTTGCGGGCGCCGTAGTAGGCACCGTTCACGTCGAGGTCGTAGTCGTAGGTCTGCCAGACGGTGCTGTGCCACGCCGGGTGCGACATCCACAGCAGCAGACCGGTGGCGTCCTGCCACAGGTTGGCGTTCCACGCCTCGAACATGGCGCGGTGGCTCTCGTAGTTGACGAACTGCGCCCGGGTGGCGAACTCGTCGAGTGAGTCGGACTCACCGAGCCGCGCGTCGATCGCCGCCTGGTACGTGCCGACGCGCTGGTTACCGATCGTCGACCAGTCGTGGTAGTTCCACACCTCGCCGATCGGCCACTCCGGCGCGTCACCGACGAGGTTGCGCATGCTCTCGACCACCGACACCACCGGCATGCCGATCTCGGTGTGGAAACCGAACGCGTCAGTGTCGTAGGTGTTCCTGTTGTTGTACGTCGCCGGCTCCACCCAGTGGTACGGGCCGTGGCCGCTGACGATGCCGCCGGCCGAGTTGGGGATGTAGAGGATCTCCGGGTGCTCGGTGGCCGCGGCCTGCTTGAGCCCGGCGTCAACGATCGGCGGCGGGTCACCCTCGTTCGCGCCACACCACACCACGATGCTCGGGTGGTGGCGGAACCGCCGGATCGTGTCGGCGGCGATGTCGACGTAGCCGGGCGGGTTGGGCAGGAACGCGCCCGCCTGCCAGAAGTCGTTCCACACCAGGATGCCCTGCTCGTCGCAGGCCCGGTACAGCTCCTCGCGGTTGCTGCTGCCGAGCCAGTTGCGGATCATCGTGAAGTTCATGTCGCGGTGCATCTCGACCGTGTCGGCCAGCCGGTCGGGCAGCACCCGACGCAGCAGTTCGTCCCAGCCCCAGTTGCCGCCCCGGGCGAACACCGGCACACCGTTCACGCTGATCGTGAGTTGGGTGACGGCGTTGCTGGCCGACTTCACGTCGGTCCACCGCTGCCCGTCGTCCGAGACCTGGATGACGAAGTCACGGGCGTACGCCTGCTCCCAGACGATGGTGACCTGGTCGAAGCTGACCGGAGCGCCGAGGTCGACCTGGATCCACTGGTTGTCCTCGAACGTCGACGACCAGCGGGTCCGGGGGTTGCCGTCGACGGCCCGGTCCGGGCCGTTCGAGTCGCTGTCGGACGACGACGCGGTGGCGGTCCGGCGCAGGGCCAGGTCGACGTCCGGCTCGGCCTGCCGCTGCACCGAGAGGGCCCACATGGACACGCCCCACGAGGTCACCCGCGCACCGGTCTGGATGCGCAGGTGCTGCGCGGTCTGGCTGGCGAACGTCTCGACCTGGGTGGCGCGGCTGCCCAGCGGGGTGTCGTTGCTGACCGACGTCACGTCGTTCCAGGTGTCCCCGTCGGCGGAGACCTGCACGCGGTAGTCCAGCGCGTACGCCTGCTCCCACACGAGGGTGACGCGGTCGAAGTCGACCGCCGCGCCGAGGTCGACCTGGATCCACTGGTTGTCCTCGGCCTGCGAGGCCCAGCGGGTCGCCGCGTCGCCGTCGACGGCCTTGCCGGGACCGTTGCCCTCGTTCTCCGAGGACGACGCGGTGGCGTCGCGGCGCAGGGCGAGGTCCGGGCCGGCGCCGTCGGCCACCGACAGCGAGAACATCGAGATGCCCCACCCGGTGGCGCGCTGGCCGGCCTGGATGCGCACGTGCCGGGCGTGCTGCCGGTCGAACGTGACAGTCTGGGTCGCCGCGCCGTCGACGAACTCCAGCGCGGGCCTGCCGGGCGGCGAAATGACGATCGGCTGGTGCCAGTCGTAGGCGAACTCGCGGACACCGAAGTGGAGCGCACGCTGGTCGCTGACCGCGCGCTTGACGGTGGCGGTGAGCGTGAGGTCGTACAGGTGGGGGTCGCCGTAGCCGTTGGGCCACCAGAGCCGGGGGTTGCGCAGCCGCAGCGCGCGGAAACGCTCCGGCGTGAACGTGACTGTGGTGCTCCCGCCGGCGGGGACGGTCACCGTGGACTCGACGCGTACCTTGTCGAACTCCGCGCGGACGGTGACAGTGGTGGCGCTGGCCGCCGCGTTGCGGACCGGCACCCGGATGGTGACCTCGGCGGTGTCGGTGCCGGGCAGGTCGGGCAGCGTGGTCTGCACGTGCGGGTCGCCGATGACCACCGCGCCGGTGCTGCGCAGGCGCACGTGGTCCCAGAGGCCGGTGACCCGGTCGCGGACGGCCGGCATCCAGTCCCACCCGGACACCGCCAGGTAGGTCGGCGCGTCCAGGTAGTGGTGGGCCGACTGAAGGAAGGTACGACCGTCGGGGCCCTTGTCGCCGGGGGTGCCCGGGTGCGGCATCGGGGCGACCCGGACGGCGAGGACGTGCTCGCCACGGTGACCGGCCAACGCGTCGGTGATGTCGAAGGCCGCCCGCGCGAACGGGTGCTTGACGCTGCCGACCTGCACACCGTTGACCCAGGCGGTCGCCTCGTGGTTGATCCCGTCGAACTCCAGCCAGATCCGTCGGCCGGCCGAGGTGTCCAGGTCGCGCGGCAGCCGCAGCGCGCGCCGGTACCACCAGGTGTGCCGCGACAGCGCCTCCGGGATGCGCATGTTGTTGAAGCCGGCCACCGGGTCGGGCAGGTGACCCTGCTCGACCAGGGTGCCCAGCACGGTGCCGGGCACCGTCGCCGGCAGCCAGGACCGGACGTCGACGCCGGCGCGGGAGAGCTCGGCGCCGTCGACGGTGCCGGCGAAGTCGTCCATCGTCAACGACCAGCCCGACTCCAGTGGCACCGTGCCGTCGGCGGCGACCCTCAGCTCGGGGGCCGGGCCGGTGTTGCCACCCTCCCAACTGGTCCAGCCCTCGGCCTTCGGCCGGCCTTCCAGCGGTACGCCGTAGACCTGGAAGCCGTTGAGGCCGACCGGTTTGCTGTTCGAGCGCTTCGTGGCGGTCATCCGGATCCACCGGGCGGTGACCGGCTCGGGCAGCTTGATGGTCTGCGAGCCGCCCTGGCCCTCCCTGGTCTCGTACACCGACCGCCAGGCACGGCCGTCGGTGGAGACCTCGATCCGGTACGCCGTCGCGGCGCTGGAGAGGATCTCGTCACCGTCGGTGTCGGTGTAGTTGCCATCGAACGGCCCGTCGGTGAGCGTGGCCTCGAAGACCAGGGAGACGGCCTCGATCCGGCACAGCGCCTGGAGGTCCACCGAGATCCACTGTGGATCGCCGTTGGCGGCGCGCCATCCACTCCCCGGACGCCGACCCGCGGCAGGCCATCCACGGCGAAGGTGGCCGGCGTCGGCGCGTAGTCGGTCGAGGAGACCGCCACCGGGCGGTACCGGGCGAGGTCGGTGGCGGTCGGCGCCGGGACGGCGGCGGACGCGAAGGCGTCCGGGAGGGCCGCGGTCACCCCGACCGACGCCAGCAGCGTCGCACCGGCGGAGAGGAAGGTACGCCGTGAGACCGGCGATGGCTCGGACATCTTGCCTCCAGACATGACAACGTTGTCAGATGACGGAGGTCTGTGACAACGTTGTCAGATGGTGGCTCGATGTTTCCCGAGAGTCAAGGGTCCCGGCCCGGCGGGCGATCTCCTCCAGCGGAGCCTCCGCGCCCTGCTCGGCGAAGGCGGCCCGGGCCGCCGCCAGGATCGCGTCGTAGTTGCGGGCGGCGTCGGCCCGGTGCGGACGGGCCACGCGCAGGTGGGTGAGGGCCGTCACGACTCCGACTCCCGCTTCCCGTCGCGGGATCGCCCTGGCGCTCATCCTCGGCTCGCAGCTGATGATGACGCTGGACACCTCTGTCATCACGACCGCGCTGCCGCACGTGCAGCGGCAGTTCGGCTTCTCCCAGTCCGGGCTCTCCTGGGTGCAGAACGCCTACGTCCTGGCGTTCGGCGGCCTGCTCCTGCTCGGCGCCCGAGCCGGCGACCTGCTCGGCCGCCGCCGCGTCTTCCTCGCCGGGATCACAGTGTTCACCGCGGCGTCCCTCGCCGCTGGCCTCGCCCAGAACGGCAGCTGGCTGATCACCGCCCGCGTCGTGCAGGGTCTCGCCGCCGCGCTCGCGGTGCCCTCCACGCTCGCGCTGCTGGTCGCCGACCACCCCCAACCGGGGGCCCGTGCCAGGGTGATCGCCCTCTACAGCGCGGTCATCGGCGCCGGCGGCAGCGTCGGCATCGTCATCGGCGGCGTCTTCACCGACCTGCTCTCCTGGCGCTGGGGAATGCTCGTCAACGTGCCGATCGGCATCGCCATCGCGCTGCTCGCACCACGGTTCCTGGCCGAGACCGAACGCCGCGCCGGCACGTTCGACCTCGGCGGGGCACTGACCTCCACCGCCGGCATGACCGCCCTGGTGTACGGCTTCATCCAGGCCGCCGCGGCCGGCTGGAACGCACCGGGCACCGTCGTCTCGTTGGGCCTCGGCGCCGTCCTCCTGAGCGCCTTCGTGCTGATCGAACACCGGGCACCGCAGCCCATCACCCCGCTGCGACTCTTCCGCAGCCTGGAGCGCTCCGGGGCGTACGCCGGGCGGATCCTGATCGTCGGCGCCACCTTCTCCACCTTCTACTTCCTCAGCCAGTACCTACAGGAGGTGCTGCACCTCAGCGCCCTACAGACCGGCTTCGCGTACGTGCCCATCACCGGCATGTTCTTCGCCATGGTGTACGCCATCCGGCCCCTGCAGAACCGGCTCGAACGTCCCATCCTGCTGGTGGCGTCCCTCGTCCTCGCGCTCGTCGGCATTGCGTGGCTGTCGCGCATCTCGACCGGCTCCAGCTACTTCCCGGACGTGCTGCTGCCCCTGCTGGTGATCGGAATCGGCCAGGGCATCGCCATCATCCTGATGACCCAGGGCGGCGTCGCCGGAGTCGAACCGCAGGACGCCGGCGCCGCGTCCGGCCTCGTCAACGTCGCCCATCAACTCGGCGGCTCACTCGGCATCGCGATCCTCACCATCGCGTACACAGGGGCCAGCTCCACCACCGACCCGACGGCGGGCTTCCACGCGGCTTTCACCGGCGCGGACGTCTTCTTCCTGATCGCCCTGGCCCTGGCCGTCGTCGTAGCCGTCGCGGGCCGCCGCGCCAACCGGCTGGCCGCCCTCCCGGTCACCTGACCGCCCGCGGCGCCTGGGCCGCGGCGCGGGCTGCCGGGCCCCTGGCTGCGGGGCCCCGGCTCGCAGGGCCCTGGGCTGCACGGCCCTGGGCTGTGGGGCGCTGGGGTGTGGAGCGCTGGGGCGGTGGGGCGCTGGGGTGTGGGGCTGGGCTGTGGCGCCCTGCCTTTGGAGCTGATGCCGCAAACGAATCAGACCGAATGCCTGCCGCTTCCGCCTCCCGGCTACAAACCCGCAGTCCGCAGCGCCGCCCCGTCGGTGATGTCGCAAACGATTCAGCTCCAAAGGAGCCGACCAACACTCCCGCACCCCGCGACGCCGCGGCGGATCGGAGGTCACGGCGACGGGCCCCGTTGATCCAGCGACGCCGCGACCGCCGGGGGGTGAGCGAGGCGTCCCTCCGTACCCGTGGTCGTAGCGGCACCGACCGCGGCGCTCGTCGGTCAGCTCGCCGGCCCGGCCTCGCGGCGGCCGGGATCCCGAGGGTGGTACTCGGGGCGGAGTTTCGCGCTCGCGAACGCCGCCTTCACCGCCGCCGAGAGCGCGGCGATGTCGTACGCGCCGTGGTGTCGCCGGCCGTTGATGAAGAAGGTCGGGGTGCCGGTGACGCCGCTGAGGTCGGCGGAGTCGACGTCCTCGGCGATCCGGTCGACGCCCATCCGCTTCACCATGTGCTCCCGGAACCCGTCCAGGTCCAGGCCGAGCTGTTCGGCGTAGCCGAGCACCTGGACGGGGTCGAGAGCGTCCTGGTGGGCGAGCAGCAGGTCGTGCATCTCCCAGAACGCGCCCTGCTCCCCCGCCGCCTCGGCCGCCTCGGCGGCGAGTTGGGCATGCGGGTGGACGTCGGTGAGCGGCAGGTGCCGCCAGACGTACCGGATGTTGGCGAAGTCCGCCAACAGCTCCCGGACCACCGGCTCGGCCTGCCCGCAGTAGGGGCACTCGAAGTCGCCGTACTCCACCACCGTCACCGGCGCATCCAGCGACCCGCGCATGTGGTCGCGATGGGCGTCGACCGGCAGCATCAGGTCGACGATGCCCTCGGTGACGCCCAGCAGCGCGCGGGTCCGCCGCGCCGGCGAGAGCCGTCCGACGGAGCGGAACACCAGCCAGGTGACGACTGACGCGCCGAGCGTCGCCACGAGGATGCCGAACTTCGCCTCGTCCAGCGCCGGGCCGCTCAGGGCGTGGGTGGCGATCAGGAGCGCGACGGTGAACCCGATGCCGGAGATCGCGCCGACCCCCGCGACGGCAACCCAACCGACGGGTGGCCGGAACCGGTTGCCGCTGAGCCGGGTCACCAACCACGCGGTGGCCACGATCCCGGCCGGCTTCCCGACGACGTACGCGACAACGACCCCCAGCGTGACCGGGGAGGCCACGGCCCTGGCCAGCAGGTCACCGTCGATCACGATGCCGGCGTTGGCCAGTGCGAAGAGCGGCACCACCACGTAGCTCGCCAACGGGTGGTAGAGCGTCTGCAGCCGCTCGTTCGGCGACAGCGCCGAGGTGAGCCCGGCCCGGGCCATCCGGGCGAGTTGCGGCGTGGGCTGTTCCCGGAAGAGGCGGAACTGGTCGCTGGCCCGCTCCAGGTCGCCTCGGCCGGGAGCGTAGGCGTAGGTCAGCAACCCCATCACCAGGCCCACCGCGACCGGGTCGACACCGGACATCGAGACGGCGAGCCAGGCCGCCACCCCGAGCAGCGCGTAGATCGGGCCGAACCGCACCCCGCAGCCCCGGACGAGCAGGACGACGCCGAAGATCGCCGCCGCGACGATCAGCGCCGTCAGCGAGGGGTGGTGCGGGTACGCGATGGCCAGCACCGCGATCGCCACCACATCGTCGACGACGGCGACGGTCAGCAGGAAACCCCGCAGCCGTTCCGAGAAGCGTGGCCCGAAGACAGCAAGCGCGCCGAGCGCGAGCGCCGTGTCGGTGGCCATCACGGCACCCCAGCCCGCCGCTGTGGTGTGCCCGGCGTTGATGGCGAGGTAGATCGCGACCGGCACGAGCATGCCGCCGACCCCGGCCAGCATCGGCAACGCCAGGCGACGCCGTTCACGCAGCTCACCGATGTCGAACTCGCGGCGCAACTCCAGCCCTGCGACCAGGAAGAAGAACGTCATCAGGCCGCTGTTGACCCAGGTGCGCACGTCGTGCGCCACCTGCCAGTCGCCGAGCCGGATTGATAAGGGGGTGCTCCAGACCGACTCGTACGACGAAGCGCCGAGGTTCGCCCAGACGAGAGCCGCCACCGCGGCGATCAGCACCACCCGCGCGCCACCGGTCTCGGTACGCAGGAACGAGCGCAGCGGGGCGTTGAACCGCCTGTCCCAGACGGTCCGGCTGGTCCAGCCCCGGGGCGCGTTGTCGCTCGTCACGGGAACAATCTTCGTCGACCTGACCGTCACGTGGTTCGGATTGCTACTCCTCCTCGGTGAAGACGGCCGCGCGGCGCTGGCGAATCGTCGGGAGGACGGCGACGACGAGCGCGATGACGGCAAGGGCCAGGAGCGCCGCCGAGATCGGTCGGGTCAGGAAGACCGACGGGTCGCCGCGGGAAATGATGAGCGCGCGGCGCAGGTTCTCCTCCAGCAGCGGGCCGAGGACGAAGCCGAGCAGCAGGGGCGCCGGCTCGCACCCGCACTTGATCAGGATGTAGCCCAGGATCCCGAAGAACGCGATCGCGTAGACGTCGTACGCGTTGGAGTTCAGTGAGTAGGTGCCGATCGCGGCGAACAGGATGATCATCGGGAAGAGCACCTGGTACGGGATGCGCAGCATGCGCACCCAGAGGCCGATGAGCGGCAGGTTCAGCAGCAACAGGAGCACGTTGCCGATCCACATCGACGCGATCAGGCCCCAGAACAGCGCCGGCTCGTCGTTGATGACGTTCGGGCCCGGGGTGATGCCGTGCACGATGAACGCACCGATCATCAGTGCCATCACCGGGTGGGCGGGCAGGCCCAGGGTGAGCAGCGGAATGAACGACGTCTGCGCTGCGGCGTTGTTCGCCGACTCGGGGCCGGCGACACCCTCGATCGCGCCCCGCCCGAACTCCTGCGGCCGCTTCGAGATGCGCTTCTCGACGGCGTACGAGGTGAACGAGGCCAGCACGTGGCCGCCGCCGGGCAGCACACCGAGCGCGGCGCCGAGACCGGTGCCCCGCAGGATCGGGGCGACGATCCGACGCCGGTCCTCACGGGTCGGCCAGAGGTTGGTCACCTTGCTGACGATCGCCGTACGGGTCTGCTCGTTCTCCAGGTTGCGCAGGATCTCGGCCACCCCGAACAGGCCCACGGCGACCGACACGAAGTCGATGCCGCCGTACAGCTCACGCTGCTCGAACACGAAGCGGGGCGTTCCGGTGTAGATGTCCTGGCCGACAGTGCCGAGCAGCACGCCGAGTGCGATCATCGCCAGTGCCTTGAGGGCGGTGCCCCGTGCCAGCGCGATCGACACGATCAGGCCGAACAGCACGAGCGAGAAGTAGTCGGCCGGGCCGAACTTCAACGCGACGCTGGCCAGTGGCGGGGCGGCGGCGGCCAGCACGACAGTGGCCACCGTACCCGCGACGAAGGACCCGATCGCCGCGGCCGCCAGGGCCGGCCCGGCTCGGCCCTGGCGGGCCATCTCGTGCCCGTCCAGCGCGGTGACCGCCGCGGACGACTCACCGGGCAGGTTGATCAAAATGGCGGTCGTCGAGCCGCCGTACTGTGCCCCGTAGTAGATGCCGGCCAGCATGATCAGAGCCGTGACCGGCTCGAAGCTGAACGTGATCGGCAGCAGCATCGCCACAGTCGCCGTCGGCCCGATGCCGGGCAGCACGCCGACGGCGGTCCCGAGCAGCACTCCCACGAAGCAGTAGAGGACGTTCTGGACCAGCAGGGCCGTCGAGAAGCCCAGCGCGAGGTTGTCGAGGAGTTCCATGCCTCAATCCGGTTGCCGCGTCAGAACCCCAGCCAGGGGCCCCACAGCGGGATCCGCAGCTGAAGTCCGACGACGAAGATGAGCGTGCTGGCCACTGTCAGCCCGGAGGCCACTGCCACCGCCGTGAGCAGCCTTACGCGGGCGCTGGCCAGTGTGGTGAGCAGTGCGGTCACCGCCGTCGTCGGTACGAAACCGAGTCGCCGGATGGTGAACCCGAAGAACACGATCGCGAGCACGATGACGGCGACCGCTCGCCACGGGATCGGCCCGAACGAGACCACCTCACCGGCGACGAGGCCCTTGCCGGCGATCGCCAGGCCCAGGGCGACCACTGCCGCGCCGACCAGCAGCGGGAAGGCGCCCGGGCCCATCCGGGTCGGGGTGCCCAGCTCGTAGCCGAGCGCCCCCACCACGAATGCGCCACCGATCAGGACGAAGATCCCCCCGGCGAGGACGTCCGGGAACGACCGACGGCGCTCCACCTCAGGAGACCTTGACCCCGGAGTCGGCAATGATCTTCGCCCAGGTGCCGAGCTGCTCGTCGAGCTTCGCCCGGTGCGCGTCCGGAGTCGCGTCCTGGGCCGAAACCGGCGCGGTGCCCAGCTTGGCCATCTGGTCGATGACTCCCTGGTCGGCCAGTGCCACCTTCAACGCCTCGGACAGCTTCTGCACGATCTCCGGCGGGGTGTCGGCCGGCACGTAGAGACCGTGCCACACGCTGACCTTCAGTTGCGGCAGCCCGGCCTCGGTGGTGGTGGGCAGGTCGGGAAGGCTCTTCACCCGCTCGGGCGTGGTGACCGCGTACGCCTTCACCTTTCCCGCGGCGATCTGGCCGCTGGTGTTTGTCGTCTGGTCGCACATGAAGTCGACCTGGCCGCCGACGAGGTCGGTCAGCGCGGGACCGGTGCCCTGGTACGGGACCTCCTGGAGCTTCACACCGGTGGTGCTCTGGAACAGCAGACCGCACAGGTGCGACGCGGCGCCGATGCCGGCGTTGGCGAGCGTGACCTTGTTGGCGTTCGCCTTCACGTGGGTCACGAGGTCCTGGAGGGTCGCGGGCGCGAAGTCCTTACGGGCGACGATCGTCATCGGCACCTCGGTGACGAGCCCGACCGTCTCGAAGTCCTCCAGGGGCTTGTAGCCCAGGCTCTTGTAGAGGGCGGGCGCCGTCGACATGCCGATGTGGTGCATGAGCACCGTGTAACCGTCCGGCTTGGCCCGCGCGACGTCGCCGGCGCCGACAGTGCCGCCGGCACCCTCGACATTCTGGACGACGATCTTGCCACCGAGCTTCGCGGCCATCGGCTCGGCGATCATCCGGGTGACGGTGTCCGTCGGGCCGCCCGCGCTGAACGGCACGACGATCGTGATGTTCTCGTCCGGGTAACTCTCGGCGTCGCCGCCACCGCTGGCACCCCCGTTGCCGGAACAGGCGGCGGCGAGCGAGACGACACCGATCGCGGCGATCATCCGCGCGGTGGCCCGGTATCTGCTGGTCGTTCGCATACGGCGACCTCCCCATCAACGCATGGACATCTCTCAGCACGTCAGTGGCCCCCAGTCTGGGCTGGTCGGGGCCCGGATGGTGTCAGAAAAATCCCAAGAACCCGGGCCGGCACGAGCACCGGTCCGGCCCGTACAATTCGCCGGTATGCGGATAACCGTCATCGAGGATGACGACCGCGTGGCGCGGGGTCTGGTGACCGTCCTGACCCAGGCGGGCTTCGAGGTTCACCGCGTCGCCACCGCCGCGGAGGCCGAGCGCGCCGCGCCGTCCGACGTGGTCCTCGTCGACCTGGGTCTCCCCGACGGCGACGGGCTCGACGTGATCCGCAAGTTGCGCGACCACCCGCAGACCGCCGTCATCGCAGTGACAGCGCGATCCGAGGAGCACGAGCGGGTCCGTGGCCTGCGCGCCGGCGCCGACGACTACATCGTCAAGCCGTTCGGCGTCCCCGAGTTGCTCGCCCGGATCGACGCCGTCCTGCGGCGCACCCGGGCCGCTCGTGCCCTCGGCCAGACCGACGAGCCGCTCGTCCTCGGCCCGATGCGGATCGGCGTCGGCACCCGCGAGGTCACCGTCGACGGCGGGCTCGTGCCGTTGACCCGCAAGGAGTTCGAGCTGCTCCTGCTCCTGGCCCGGCGAGCGCCCAACGTGGTCAGCCGCGACGTCATCCTCGACCAGATCTGGGGCGCGTCCTGGGAGTCGTCGAGCCGCACACTGGACACCCACATCGCGGCGCTGCGGCACAAGCTGGGGCCGGACGTGGTCATCCGGACCGTCCACGGCGTCGGCTATCGGCTGCTGGCCGACCAGCCGGAGCTGATCGGCTGACAGGCCGTGCACCGCCGGCTGCTCGTCGTCCTGGTCCCCCTCGCGGTGCTGCTCGTCGCAGCGCTCGGGGTGCCGCTCAGCATCACAGTGGCCGAACGGGAGATGCAGGAGACGTACGTCAACCGGCTCAACGACGTCGGCCGGTTCGCCTCGCTGGCCGAAACCGCGCTGTCGACCGGCCGCACCGAGGCGTTACAGCAGGAGCTGACGCGGTACCACGAGCTCTACGGAATCCCGGTCGCGCTGATCGACACGTCGGGCGCTGTGCTGCTCGGCCCGGCCGACGCGTACCGGACGGCGGCGCGCGCCGAGGCGACGTTGCCCCGGATCGTGACCGCGGCACTTGCCGGCGCGCGCTCCGAACCGTCCTGGGAGTGGGCGCCGTGGGACGACTCCGCACTCGTCGTGGCGGAACCGGTCGGCCGGGACAGTGAGGTCGTCGGCGCCGTCGTGACCATCTCCGACCTGTCCCGGACGCGCGAGCTCATCCTCGTACGCTGGGCCCGGCTGGCCGGGCTCGGGCTGTTGCCGTTGCTCGCGCTGACGGCCGTCGCCTGGCCGGTGTCGGCGTGGGTCCTACGGCCGGTGCGGAAACTCGATGCGGCGACCTCGCGGATCTCCGAGGGTGACCTGACCATCCGCGCCGACGCCGAGGCCGGCCCCATCGAGCTGCGGCGGCTGGCGCTGTCGTTCAACACCATGATGGACGCCGTCGAGAACGCCGCCCAGCGGCAGCGCGCTTTCGTCTCCGACGCGTCACACCAGTTGCGCAACCCGCTGACCAGCCTGAGGCTCGCGGTGGAGAGCCTCGCACCACACCTGCGGCCCGAGGGCGACGGGCAGCAGGTGTACGACGTCGCCGTCGACGAGCTGAAGGCGATGCAGCGGATGCTGAACTCGCTCCAGGCCAGCGCACGGATGGAGAGCCTGCGGACGGCGTCGCCGGTGGACCTCGACGAGGTGCTGGCCACCCGGGTGGACCGGTGGCGGGCCCTGACTGCCACGGCCGGGCAGACCCTGGCAGTCGAGGTACCGCCGGGGTTTCGGTTGCTGGAGCCACCGGGCGGCCTGGGCAGCATCCTGGACGAGCTGATCAGCAACGCGTTACGGCTGTCCGGCGCGCAGGCCGTGGAGGTGGCTGCGCGGGTTGTCTCCGCTGGTGCGGCGGTCGCTATCGCCGTCCGGGACGACGGCCAGGGCATCGACGTGCCCGAACGGGCCCAGGCGTTGCAACGGTTCTGGCGCTCACCTCGGCACCAGAACGTTCCCGGGACCGGCCTGGGTCTGGCGATCTGCGCCGACCTCATCGGGGCGGCCGGCGGTGAGCTGCGGCTGGAGGAGGGCCTGCCGCGTCCGGACGGCTCCGGGCACGGGCTCGCCGCGGTGGTGGTGTTGCCGGTCGCGCCCGCGTCGACGCCGGTCTGACAACCGCCGGGTCAGCGTTTGCGGTCGCGGAACCAGGCCGCCGCACCCGGGTGGAGCGGGACCGACGCGGTGGAGATTCCGGTACGCACGTTGATCTGCCACGCCTCCGGAAGGGCCTCGGCGTCGTCGCGGCCAGCGGAGGTGATCGACCCGGTGTGCCGGAAGACCGTGTCGGTGATGGCGTAGACCAGATCGTCAGGCAGGTCGTCGCGCGCGAGCAGCACGTTCGGTACGGCGACGGTCCGGGTGGCCGGGACCCCGGCGTAGGCAGCCGCGTGGATCATCGCCGGGGCGTAGGGACCCGGGTACGCCGTGAAGAGCCCGTCCGCCTGCGCGTCCAACGGAATCAACCGGATCGGGTGCCGCTGCGCCAACTCGGTGATCGCGGGCGTCGGGACGCCGGTCAGGGAGAACATCGCGTCGATCGTGCCGTCGCGCAGCGCCCCCGCCGACCCGGCCTGGCTGAGGTTCCAGCCGTCGGCTTTGAGCGGGCCGAGCTTCAAGACCCGCAACGACGTGAACTCCGTGCCGGAGTCGTGGGCACCGAGGGATACGCGTTTGCCCGCAAGGTCCCGAAACTCGCCGATCGCCGAACCGGCCATGACCACGAGATGCAGATGGCTGTCGTAGAGCCGGCAGATCGCCGACAGCCCCCCGGGCGCGCTGCCGTCGCTGGTGATCAGCGCGTCCAGGCTGGTCAGCCCCAGGTGCACCTCGCCAGCCCGCAGCATCCGGATGTTGTCGGTGGACGCCCCGCTCGGCACGGTGGTCACCGTGACACCCGGCACCTGCTCGGAGATGTGCTCGGCCAACGCCCCACCGATCCGCCGGTAGACCGCCCCCGCCGGCCCGGTAGCCAGTCGCAGGTGGACCGGGTCCGCCTCATGCTGCCGCGAACAACCGACGAGCAGCCCACTGCCGGCCAGCAACACCGCCCGCCGACTGAACCGCGCCATGCCGAAATGATACGGACGGATGCTCGCGGCCCATTGCGTCGATCTTGCACTTTCGGTCGTCGATGCGCGGTGCTATGCGTCATTTGCGGCGACAGTAAGTGCAAGATCGCGGCCTGAATTGGTCGATCATGGAGTTGTGGTGCCCGGTCTAGCACCGTAACGGGCGCTTTGTCGCCCACCACAACTCCATGATCGGCGAGGCGGCGCGGGTTGACAGACCGCCTGCTCCGCCTAGCGTGACGTTCTTGGCATTCACACTGGGGGGCATGCACGCAGCGCCACCGATTGGTAGCGTGCCGGTGATGTCGCCGGTTGCCGTCGGCAGTGGTCCCCTGGGGAGGGTCGACGTGTGGGCGGACGACGCTGCGCTCGACGCGGCGGAGCGCCGGCTCGACGAGTGGGAATCATCGCTCGCCGAGCGGGCAGAACGAGCGAAGACCCTGCCGGCGACGATGCGGGATCTGACCGGCACCGCCCGCAACCCCGATCGGACTGTCGAGGTCACCGTCGACTCGGCCGGCCTGCTGATCGACCTCCGGCTCGACGAGCGCATCCGGCAACAACCCGCCTCGCACACCGCTCGGCAGATCCTGGAGACCACCACTGCCGCGCGCGCCGACCTGCTCCGACAGGTCAGCGACGCAGCCACGGAGTCGTTGGGCGACGACGTGAGCGCCCAGGCCATCATCGACTCGTACCGCAGCCGGCTTCTTCCCGACCCGGATCCAAACGATGCCCGCCGGTGACGGCATCCAGGTCGACCCGGACGACCTGACCGCCCACGCCGCGCGCCTCGAGCGCTGTGCCAGCAGCCTCGAGACCGCCCAGCAGGCAGGCCAGCGCGTCCGGTTGGGTGCCGACGCCTACGGGCAGCTCTGCGCGATGATGCCGGTGCTGCTCGACGGCCTCCAGCGGACCCTGGTCGAGGGCATCGGCGCCGCCGCCGCATCGGTACGGGACACCGCCGGCAAGCTGCGGGTCGGAGCGGACCGGTACCGAGAGTCCGACGCCCACGCCAAGCAGCTGCTCGACGGGGTGCGGCGGCACAGGTGACGGCCAACCCGCTCGTCGCCGCCGCTGCGGACACCCCACCCAGCGCCTGGGCGGGCGTGTGGATCTGCGAGGACATCGAACTCATCGCCCAGGGCGTCCGCACCGGCAGTTGGATCGACGGCAGCCTCGGCGTCGTGAGCGCGAGCCTGGACGCCCTCGCCTTAGTCTCCGACCCGGTCGGCGCCCTGCTCCAGTACGGGATCGCCTGGCTCATTGAACACGTCAAGCCGCTCAGTGAGGCGCTGGACTGGCTCGCCGGAGACCCGGCGCAGATCACCGCACACGCGCAGACCTGGCGCAACGTCGCCGGGTCGCTCCGCGACGACGCCGCCGAACTGGCTCGCGCCGTCCGCACGGACGTCGCCGGCTGGGGCGGCAGCGCCGGCCCCGCCTACCGGGCCTGGGCCGCCGAACAGCAACAGTCCATCACCGGCCTCGCCCAGGGCGCCGACACCATGGCCGCGATCACCGAGGGCGCCGCCGGCCTGGTGGCCGCCGTCCGGCTCCTGGTCCGCGACGCCATCGCGGCCTGCGTGTCCCGCATCATCGTGTACGCGGGCGAACTCCTCATCACCGGCGGACTGGCCGCACCGCTGGTCGTGGAGCAGGTCACGACGCTGGTGGCGTCGTGGGGGGCGCGGATCGCGCGGTTGTTGCGAGGACTGCTGGCCAGCCTGCGGCGGCTCATTCCGGAGATGCGCCGGCTCGGCGACCTCATCGAGAAACTCAAGCAGGCGCTGGGGCGACTCCTGAAAGGTGAGTCGCCACCGAGCCGGAACACGCCAGAGCCTGAGCCGCCTCGCGAGACCCCAGGTCATGCGATGACGGAGCAGCAACGAGTCCACGATCTTGGCATGGATCCGGCCACCGGGAGGTTTCGTCCGGGCGAGGCGGAGACGGCGGTCCGTTTGGAGCAGGAATTGGGCGTAAGGCTGCAGCGCGCTCCGGCAGACTCCTCTGCCGACTGGGTCGACGAGGCCGGACGGACCTACGATGCGGTGGGGAACTTTCCGGCCCAGTTCTTTGACCGTCAGTGGCCGCAACTGCAGTATCAGATTGAGCGACATTTAGACAAAGCAGACCTGGTGCCGGTGGACGTCGCGCAGTTCAACCCGGAACAGGTGGCCCGTATCGAGCAGTTCCTTACGGACCGGAGCCTCGGTCCGCGAGTATTTATCGTGGGGAAATAATGGCTAGCCTCATCGTGCTGAAACCCGGCGTTGACTGGACCGCAACCGGAGGGCTGTTCGACTGGACGCTCGAGTTCCTGATCTCCCGCCTCTCAGACCGGCAGACCGCCAACCACCTGCAGGAGATCGTCGACAACAACCTCGGCTCGTTTTGGATCGACGAGTTGTCCGACGCAGCACAGCAGGAGATCGTCAGCCACTGGCGCAACGGACTGGTGATGGCGGGCGAGCAACATCTGCCGGAGACCGAGCACAAGATCGACGCCATCCAGCATCTTCAGGAGCTGGTGAACGCGACCTACTCAGCCGGGTTCCCGGAATCGAGTGACCCGGGTAGTCAATGATGTCGCGCTGGTGGGGCTACCAACTCTAAAGAGTCGCCGTAAATCGAGCATCCCTCAATGTTCTGCACGTCAACGGCGTAGGCGGCGGGAGCAGGCGCCGTCGTGGCCGTCGCGAAGCAGGCAACGCCGGCCGGCTGGCATTCGCAGGTCACAGAAGACCCGGTGCCGGACGAGCTGATGGTCCTCTTCGGAGACGGTGCTCTCCCCCGGGTCGGTCATCAGCAGCACCAGCATCCACCGGCCGATGACCCGGGCCAGGCGTTGCGCGGCGGGCAGATCAGTGGCGACCACAGGTAGGTGGATGACGTACCGCTGGCTCATCGGGCCTGACCCCGCTCGTTGCGGGCGCGGGCCTGGTCGGTCTGCCAGCGACGCAGCCCGGCCTTGATCCGGGCGGTCTCGCGGCGGCTCTCGGCGAGGGCGGCGTAGACGGCGGCCATGTCGACGGCGACCCGGTCGAGAAAGGCGTACACGTCGTCGGGGTTCAGACCGCGACGCCCGAACCCGACCGGCGGGAAGCGGCGCTCACGCACCTGCCACGGCAACAGACTGGTGTACGCGGCGGAGCGGTAGGTCGCGCCACCGCCCTCCGTGGATGGTCGCTGGTTACGAGCGGTCATGTCCGTCCGCCTTCCTGGTCGATTGCCCTGCCCGGCCCGGCCGCGTGCTGTGACCAGCCTGCGACAGTCCGCAGCGGAAACGCAACGTTCAATACCGCAATTTCCCTGTTGTGCATTGACTTTCTTTGCTGAAACCCGTACGAGTTGCAGGAGCAGGTCACGCAGTGTTGCGTGACGGAACCAGGGAGTGTGCGGATGCCCGAAGACATCGGATCGACCGTGCCGCGCCGGCAACTCGGCCGGCTGCTGCGGCAGTTCCGCAACGAGGCCGGAGTGACACTCGACGCCGCCGCCGAAGCCCTCGAATACAGCCGACAGAAGATCTGGCGCCTCGAATGCGGCCAGGGCTCGGTGCGGGTCCTCGACGTCAAGGCAATGTGCGAGCTGTACGGGGTGTCGCCCGAGATGACCGAGGCGATGCGCGGGCTGGCCGTGGAGACGAAGTCGAAGGGCTGGTGGCACGCGTACGGCGATGCGGTGCCGAACTGGTTCGAGCTGTACGTGGGCCTGGAATCCGCCGCCTCCCGCCTCCGTCGTTACGACGAGTCGCTCATCCCGGGGATTCTTCAGACCAAGGAGTACGCTCACGCGCTCTATCGCCTTGGCGGGATGCTGAGCGAGGAAGATCGCGAGCGGGCGGTTGAGGTCCGACTCCAACGGCAGGCGTTGCTCTTCCGGCGACTGCCGACTGCTCCCAGGCTGGAGTCCGTGCTGTCTGAGGCGGTCCTCCGCCGTGGCGTCGGCGGGCCGATGGTCATGACCGCGCAGCTCGACCACTTGACCAAGCTGTCCGAGCTGCCGAACGTCAGCGTTAGGGTGTTGCCACTGGCGGCCGGACCGCAGCCCGGCGCAGTTGCGGGGTCGTTTGTGATCCTCGACTTTCCGCAAACCAAGGGCGGTCGCGCCGCTCCGGAACCGTCGGTGGTCTACAGCGAATCGTTGACCGGGGCGCTCTACCTCGACAAGCCCGACGAGTTGGCGGCCTACGAGCGCGTCTGGAGAGGGCTGGATGGTCTGACCCTCGGCGAGGCAGAATCGAAGGACATGATCAAGAGGATCGCTGGGGAGATGCGGCATGACTGACCTGACCGGCGCCGTCTGGCGCAAGAGCACCCGCAGCGGCGACAACGGCGGCGACTGCGTCGAGGTCGCCACGAAACTCACCGAGGTTGTCGCCGTCCGCGACTCGAAGGACTCCACGGGACCGGTGCTCACCTTCACCGCCCGGGCCTGGACCGACTTCATCGCGGCTGCCAAACATGGAGGACGTGTCAGCTGAGGTCCGCTTCGCGTCGGCACGAGGACAGCGGCCCGACCCATGCGGTCGGCGCAGCGTCATCCACATCGACCGTACGCCAATTGCGCGTCCGGGAGTTGCACGTCGATGACTGACGTCAAACAAGCCCGCCTTATTGACAGCGGTCAACAATTGTCCGACCAACGACAGGGTCCATTTGAGCCGGATAGCTGACAGGACCATTCTTCGACGACCGCGCTAATCTGCCTTCGGCGGTTCTTCTGAAACACGCGACTACCCCGAAGGAGAATGTCATGTTCATCGTGGCGACGCAGGATCCGAATACCCGAGGCCAATCTGCAGGGCCCGATTCGGGAGCGGCTGCCTGGGGTGCCCTCCTGCCCATCGACGCCGGGCTCACGCAGGCCGAGGCGGATCGACAGTTGGCCACCTACCTGGCCGGGGTGCAGGCGGGCGAGCCGCTGTGCATTCGCGCGCACGGCAACGACGAGGAGATCGGTGACGCCGAGGCCGGCGCCAAGGACTGGGGCTGGACCTACAAGAAGCTGGCCAGGATGCTGGCCACTCACCTGACCGCCACTCCGAGCGTCGTTCTGATCCGGTCGTGCGCGGAAGAGGTGACCAACTTCCCTACTCAGATGGCGGTCCGCCTGGAGTCGAACTGGCCGGGCGCGAACCACCTCGACGGGGTCGTCATCTACGGCTACAACACGTCTGTCAACATCAGCACACCGATCCCCTCGCCGCAGCAGCTGACCAAGAATGTCCAGGTCCAGCCGGTTATCGTCTCGTTGTGACCGGCGAGTGTCCCTAGCCATTCAATCCGTACGGCGATTTCTTTCAGCGCTTCGATATTTCCGCATCGAGTTGGCGCATTCGCACGAGATGAACACTCCAGATTCTTCGAACAGTCCGAGTTCCGGTCTCGTGCGGTGCGTCGATAGTCGCAGCTGCTCTCGTGTCACGTCACCGGCTTCCATCCACACCCAGCAGCTTCCTCGCCCGTGCCGGCAGCTGCACTGCATCGACCGGAACCTTGTCCACATGGACGTCGGCGGTTGGCGGCAGGTTCGGCTGCGGGCCGGGGGGAAGTGCGAAACCGGACCGCAGCCACACCTCGAACACGGGGGCAACAACAGCGAGGTCGACTTTGCCGAGACCGCCCAGGTCGGCCCAGAACACCGGGCCTACGCCACCGTCGCACCTGAGCCGGAATCCCCGATCGCCTTCTTGGCCGATCATGAGGTAGGTCGGCGACGACGTCGTCGGCGACCGACGCCAACCACCGCTGGTAGGCGGCATCAGCCCGGGAAACAAGCTGCTCGACCATCTCCACCGCGGCCTCCTAACCCAGCCCTCGTCCACTGTTTCAGGGCCAGTCAGGGGGCCGAACCATGCCGGCTCGTCGAGACGGTCCACGAGGCGGCAACGGACGACCACCTGAGCTGATCGACCGGTTGGTCTCGGCAGCCCAATCCGTGCGGGTAGGGTCCAGTCACGGTCGACGGAAGGCAGATCAACCATGGCGATTCCCCAGCTGACGGCAGCCGACGGCACGACCCTGCCGGCGATCGGGCTCGGCACGTACCGGCTGAACGGCTCGGCGGGTGTCGACGCGATCGGTCAGGCGATCCGGGCGGGCTACCGGTTGATCGACTCGGCGGTGAACTACGAGAACGAGGGCGCGGTCGGCCGGGCCGCCCGTTCGGCCGGAGACGTGCGGGACGAGGTGATCGTCACCTCGAAGCTGCCGGGGCGGCACCACCGCTACGACGAGGCGCTGACCACCATCGAGGAGAGTGTGTTCCGCACCGGTCTCGACCGGGTCGACCTGTACCTGATCCACTGGCCGAACCCGAAGGTAGACCTGTACGTGCAGGCGTGGCGGGCGCTGATCGAGGCGCGTGAGCGCGGGCTGGTTCGGCACATCGGGCTCTCCAACTTCCTGCCCGAGCACATCGAGCGGCTGGTGGCCGAGACCGGGGTCGCCCCGGTGGTCAACCAGATCGAGGTGCACCCGTACTTTCCGCAGCAGGAGGCGCTCGACTACCACCGGGAGCACGGCATCCTGGTGCAGGGTTGGAGCCCGCTCGGCCGTGGCAACGACCTGCAGGAGCACCCCGTGGTCGTGGAGATCGCGACCGCGCACGGCGTCAGCCCGGCGCAGACGATCCTCGCCTGGCACATGGCCCGTCAGGTGATTCCGCTGCCCAAGGCCGCCTCCCCGCAGCGGCAGGCCGAAAACCTTGACGTCTTCGGCATCAAGCTCACCGACGCGCAGGTCGAGGCAATCACCGCGCTGGGCCGCCCGGACGGGCGGCTCGCGGACCAGGACCCGGCGGTGTACGAGGAGTTCTGACGGGCCCGGCCCGCTGACGCACTCCGATCCGAGCGTGCGGGCGCCGGACGTTCGGTGGTTGGCCGATCGGCGCCGGGTGCTCCGGTGCCGTTCCTCGACGGTGATCGCGGCGGTTACCCGGGCCTGGCCCTGCGGCAGCTCGGCCCCGCAGCACGAGGACCGCGCCTTCGACGCGTTGCTCGACCGGCCGCCCACCGTCAGCGGCGACGTGGTGATGCTCGTCGGTGAGTACGGCCTGCCTGGAAGCCGCGAGGCGATGCTCGCGTATCTCGGGCGCGTGCCGTGATCGGCCGGCACCGTTTAACCGGGACCCAGCGGTGTGCGAGGAGTTCTGACCGAGCCGACGTGCGGACGCCGTGACGAGCGTGATGACTGTCCGGCATCGATATGCCTGTGAGTCATCATGCTCATCCGCACATCCGCCGCCGATCGCGACCACGAGCCGCGTCACCCGGGCCGACGGCGGCCCGGGTGACGCGGTGTCGCTTAGACGAGCCCGCCGAGGGCCGGGTCGCTGATGCTGTCATTGCCGTTCTCGACATGACCCGAGCAGCGGTACGCGAAGTCGGCGTCACCGGCGACGTGGACCGTCAGGTCGTACCAGCCGTGGGTGCGGGCGAGCGCCCACGTGGCGCGCTCGGCCTCACCAGGGCGCAGCGACAGCTTGGCCGGTCGGGCGTTGTACCCGTCCCGGACGGTCACCTCGACCCGCTTCGACCCGCGGTTGGTGAGCGTGAGGGCCAGCTTGTAGCCGTGCTCGTCGTAGGCGGGGGTGACGTCGAGGTCGGATCGACCGTCGGTGAACCGGCGGAAGAACCCGTTCGGCCCGTGCACGGACAGGTCGTACCCGGAGGTGACCGGCCAGGTGTCGGTCAGGTGCTTGCCCGGCTCGACCGTGTAGCTGCGCGGGGCGTCCGCGCTGCCGGCCTGGCGGACCTGGAAGACCGCAGCGACCCCGCCGGAGTTGCGGAAGTCGATCCGGAACGACTCGTCGCCGCGGTGCCCGTCGGCGTGCAGGGTGTACGGGATCGGCCGCGCCGGGCGTACGCCGTGCTCCTGCTTCGGCAGCCGCTGGTCCGCCGGCGGCACCGGCACCTCGTCGGGGTGTCGAACCAGTTCCTCGGGCTTGAAGTCGTCGGTGTCGGGCAACCTGACGTCACGCGAACGGTTCGGGTGCCGGAAGTCGAAGGCCGTGGTCAGGTCGCCGACGACGGCCCGCCGCCATGGGGTGATGTTCTTCTCGATCAGGTCCGGCCGGCCGTGCCCGAACCGCGCCTCCAGGAACTTGATCAGTGAGGTGTGGTCGAAGACCTGCGAGTTCACGTAGCCGCCGCGGGTCCACGGCGAGACGATGACCATCGGCACGCGGATGCCGAGGCCGTACGGCCCGGCCGGGTGGTCGGCGTCGCCGGGGAAGATCTCGTTGGTGGTCGGCACCGTCGACTGCCCGTGCTCACGGGTCTGCGGGGGCGTCGGCGGGACCACGTGGTCGAAGAAGCCGCCCTCCTCGTCGTAGGTGATGAAGAGCGCCATCTTGCTCCACACCTGGGGGTTCGACGCGAGGATGTCGATGACCTGGGAGATGTACCAGGAGCCGTACGCCGGCTCCCAGTTCGGGTGCTCGGTGTACGCCTCGGGCGCGGTGATCCAGGAGACCTCCGGCAGGCGTCCCGCCTCGACGTCGGCGCGAAAGTCGGCCAGCAGCGCCTCCGGGTCGCGGCCCTGGGTCCTGACCTCCGTGCCGGTCTTGGCCCTGTCGGCCAGCGGCGTTCCGGGCTGCGCGTTCTGGTACTGGTGGAAGTAGAGCAGCGAGTTGTCGCCGTAGTTGCCGATGTACGGGTCGTTCGTCCAGCCCCAGGAGCCGGCGGCGTTGAGGCCGGTGCCGACGTCCTGGTAGATCTTCCAGGAGATGCCGTTGCGCTCCAGCCGCTCCGGGTACGTAGACCAGTCGTAGCCGGCCTCGGCGTTGGTGATGACCGGGCCGCCGCCCTTGCCGTCGTTGCCGACCCAGCCGCTCCACATGTGGTAACGGTTCGGGTCGGTCGGGCCCATCAGCGAACAGTGGTAGCTGTCGCAGACGGTGAACGCGTCGGCGAGCGCGTAGTGGTACGGCAGGTCCTGGCGGGTGTGGTAGGTCATCGCCGTGACGCCCTTGTTCGGCACCCACTTGTCGAAGCGGCCGTCGTTCCAGGCGGCGTGCCCGTCGTTCCAACCGTGCGGCGGGTCCGGCAGGAAGGTCTGGCCGAGATCCTTCACTTCGGGGCGGAAGGGCAGCAGCTCGTCGGTTCCGTTGGGCTGGTGCCACACGTCCTTGCCGGACGGCAGCGTCGCCGGATGGGGGTCACCGAAGCCGCGTACGCCGCGCAGAGTGCCGAAGTAGTGGTCGAAGGAGCGGTTCTCCTGCATCAGGATGATGACGTGCTCGACGTCCTTGATCGTCCCGGTCCGGTTGTTAGCCGGGATGGCGAGCGCCTTGGTGAGGTCCAACGGGAGCGCCGCGCCGATCGCGGGAACTCCCATCGCCTTGAGGAACGTACGGCGATCCACAGTGCCCATAACTCCGCCTTTGTGCGACCTGGTCGGGTAACTGGCGACCGGACGCTACCGACGACGGGTTGACGGCAGATGACAGTAGTTCGTTGGTTTTGCGACCATTCGTCGACCGGCTCTGGGCCCTTGATGAGCACCGGTCACGCCGCTGTGGCGTCGACCCGGGTGAGCCGTCGATGCCCACTCGGGCTCATGCCGTGCACGCGTTTGAAGGCCGCGCTGAAGCCGAACGCGTCCGCGTACCCGAGGTGGCGCGCCACGGCGGCGACCGTCGCTGTCGATTCGGCCAGCATGTCGGCGGCCACTGTCATGCGCCAGTCGGTCAGGTAGGTGAGCGGTGGTTCGCCCACCAGCGCGGTGAACCGTTTGGCCAGTGTCGACCGGGAGACCCCGGCCTGCGCGGCCAGGCTGGCCAGGGTCCACGGACGGCCCGGCGCGTCGTGCATGGCGCGCAGCACCGGGCCGACAGTGTCGTCGCTCAACGCGCGGTACCAGCCGGGTGCCTCGGCCTCCGGCTGGTCGAACCAGTCCCGCACCGTGCACACCAACAACCAGTCCAGGAGGCGGTCCAGCACGACCTGGCGTCCGGGCCGACCCGCGTCGAGCTGGGCGTCCAGGTAGTCGCGCAGCGCGGCGCAGTCCTGGTCTTCCGGCACGACGAGCACCGGCGGCAGCGCGCCCAGCAGCCGCTGCGGCACCCGACCCCGGACGTGGTACACCCCGACCAACAGCACGAGGCGCTCGGTGTGGTCCGCGCCGACCGGGTCGACCACCCCGGTCTGGCCACGCCGGACGTCCCGCAGTTCCCCAGGCTCGAAGCTCGACCGGGGCTCGGCGGAGAAGACGAACGGCGCCGGCCCGCGCACGGTGGCCGCCTCACCGACCCGGACCAGGCGAGGCTTGTCGCTCTCGGGGTGGGAGATCCAGCCCTCGCCCCGCATCGGGACACAGAGTGTCAGCGGGGCGCCGTCGGTGAACCGCAGCGCCCACGGCGGCGTCAGCACCGACCGGCCGAAGGCCGCGCCGTCGGCGTGCAAACCGCGCAGCAGATTGTCGAACGGGTCCATGTCACCGACGATAGATCGCGGAGGATGGACCGCGGACGATCGGACATGCCTGGGGTACGACAGGACATGTCCCGCCCTCGGCCGGGCGCGTTGACTCGTGGTCATGACGACTGACGCACCTTCGATACTCGTGATGGCCGGGACCGGCAAGACCGGTCGCCGGCTGGTACGGACGCTGCGGGCGACGGGCCAGCACGTCCGGGCCGCCTCTCGCTCCGGTGAGGTGCGGTTCGACTGGTCGCGGCGGGACACCTGGCGGCCGGCCCTGGCGGGCGCCTCTGCGGTCTACCTGCTCGCTCCGGAGGACCCGGCGCTGGCCACCGACTTCGTGACCCAGGCGGTCGACTCGGGTGTCGGCCGGTTCGTGGCGCTCTCCGGCCGGGGGGTCGACCGGGTCGGTGACTTCTCCCCCGGCATGCTCTCCGCTGAGGAGGCGGTGCGGGAATCCGGCATCGAGTGGACGATCATCCGGCCGAACAACTTCAGTCAGAACTTCAGCGAGGACCTGTGGCGCCAACCACTGCTCGACGGTCGGCTGGCCCTGCCGATGGGTGCCACGCCGGAGCCGTTCGTCGACGCCCAGGACGTCGCCGACGTGGCCGCGACGCTGTTGACGTCGCCCGGTCACCACGAACAGGTGTACGACCTGTCCGGTCCGCGTGCGCTCACCTTCGCCGCGGCGGTGGCGACGATCGCCCGGGTGACCGGCCGTTCGATCCGCTACGTGGAGCTCACCCCGGAGCAGTACCACGCCGAACTGCTCGCCGAGGGTTATCCGGCGGAGACGGCCACGGCGCTGAACGCTCTCTTCGCCGGAATGCGGGCGGGTCATCTCGCCGAGCCGACCGACGGGGTACGGCGGGTTCTCGGACGGGACCCGCTCGACTTCGACAGCTACGCCGCCCAGGCTGCGGCGGCTGGCGCCTGGTCGTAGTCCACCCGCCGGGCGGCATGAGAGCGGCGTAACAGGTGATCTGCCCGCATACCGTGAGCACCCCGACGTACCGTGAGATCGTGTCGACGAGAGAGATACTCACCAAGGCCGACCTCGCCGAACGTCGCCGCTCGGCGCTCGGAACTGCCGATCCGCTCGGTGTCGCCGCCGACCTCGCGGAGGCCGTCGAGCAGGGCCGGCTGGAGGACCCGGACGACGCCGGGGACGCGCTGACGCTGGCCGCCGAGATCGCCGAGATCCGGGCCCGGCCCGAGGCCGCGCTGCGCTACGCGGAGCAGGCCCTGGAGGCGTACCCGTCCGGCGATGACCCTCGGGCCGGGTTCGCCCGGGCGTTGCGGGCCCGCGCGCTGTTCCGGGCCGGTGGGCGCGACGACGAGGCGATGGCGGAGTTGACGGCGTTGCGCCCGTTGCTGCTCGTGCAGCCCGACGCGCCCGCCTACGTCAGTGCCGCGCTGGACGCCGGCGGGCGTTCGGCGACCGCCGAGACGTGGCTGAGCGAGGCTGTCGACACTCTGCTCAACGAGCGCGCGACCGCCGCGTCCGGGCCGGCCAGCACCGCTGTCGACCCGGTGGTCGATCTCGGCCCGCCGGACGCGCCCGGTGTCGCCTTCTTCCTGTTGCAACAACGGCATCGGGTACGCCGGAATCTGAACCTGCCGCACGACCGGCAGGACGACCTGGCGGACCGGTTGGAGACCCAGCTCGTGCGTCGGGCCGGTGAGCGTCGGGACGCCGAGTCCGATCTGCTCTTCTGGCCGCGGGCCGAGTTCGATCGCCTGCTCGCCGAGCATCCCACCCTCACCGAGGTGTACGGGCCGGACTGGGACGCGCACCGGGGTCGGTTGGAGACGGAGTTGGTTCGGCTGCGGGGTGCCGGCCAGGCCGGGTTGGGCGTGTTCGGCGCGACAGTGGCCGGGTTGACCGCGTTCGCCGGTCGACGTGACGGCGATCCGGCCGACGTGGCGGTCCGGGCCGGCTACGCGGCCGAGGTGTCGGCGCGGCCCAGCGCACGGATCGCCTGGCCGCCGGAGCGCAACGACGCCTGCTGGTGTGGTTCGGGCCTCAAGTACAAGAAGGACTGCCTGCCGCGCTCCCGGAGCTGACCGCGGCGGCTGTCGCGCTGCGGCGGCCGACCTGACCCGGAGTAGCGCGCCGCATCGGGTGCGACGACTGCTCGATCGGCTGACCGGGGTGATCCTGGTCGGCCTCGGCGTACGCGCAGCGGCGACCTGAGTCCGCATTGCGGTGCGACAGGTCAGCGATCGACGGGGATGACACGTCCGCGTGGTACCGATAGCGTCCCCGTGTGGACGATCAACGTCCAGGCCGATGTCACCGGAGGAGACGCCGATGTTCGAGGAGTTCATGGGCATCCCGGCCCACCCTCTGCTGCTGCACGCCGCGGTCGTGTTCGTGCCGTTGCTGGCCCTGCTGACTGTCGGCTACGCGTTCGTCCCGCCGATCCGGCCGCACACCCGGTGGGTGCTGGGGCTGCTCGCCGTGGGTGCGCCGGTCGCCGCCCTGCTGACGAAGCTCTCCGGCGACGCTTTCCTCGAGCGGATGCGCTCCGCCAACCGGGTCACCCCCGATTTCCTGCCGAAGCTGGAGGCGCACCAGGAGTTCGGCGACATCACGCTCTACGCCAGCATCGGGTTGGGGGTGGTGGCCCTGGCGCTGGTCCGGCTCGTCCCGCCGCGACCCGCCGAGGGTGCGCGCCCCCGACTGCTGACCCCCGCGTTGCAGGTGTTGTCGCTGGTGGCCGCCGCCGTCACGGTGTATTACGTGTTCCGCACCGGCGACTCCGGGGCGAAGGCGGTCTGGGAGGGCCAGTGACGTCGGCGGCTCATCCGCGGCTGGCCCGGTCGACGCCCCTGTGCACCTCGACGGTGCGCTCGATCAGCTGCCGCAGCACGCCCTCGTCGACGTCGTCGAGCCGCCTCAGGTAGATGCACCCCTTTCCCTCGCGGTGCGGGCCGAGCCGGGCGAGGAGCGCGGCGTCGGGCTCCTCGAGACCTCCGCCGGTGAGGTAGAGGACGAGGTTCTGTTTGCGCGGCGAGAACCCCACCAGTGGCGCGTCGCCACTACGCCCGCTCTCGTAGGTGTAGTGGTAGCTGCCGAAGCCGACGATGCTCGCGCCCCACATCACCGCCGGCTCCCCGGTCAGCTCACCCATGATCGCGCGGAGCCGCCCCGCGTCGGCCCGTCTGCGTTCGTCGGGATTACCGGCCAGGAAGTCGTCGACGCTGATCACGGTCGGAACGGCTGCTGGCTGCTTCGCTGTGGCCATGACGTGATGCTGTCACCTGCCTACGACGGGAATCGCCCCAGCGGTCAGGCAACCGCGTCGCGTGTTCGCCAGGACAGCGCCACGAGCCACCCCGAGATGAGCACCGCTGCGACGGCGAAGCGGATGCTCGCACTCCCCTCGCTCCACGGCAGGGCGGTGAGCACGAACGCGACGGCACCGCTGGTGGCGCTGTAGAGCGCCCAGCTCCGGTCCCCCTCGCCGGCGAACCGTCGAGCGAGCAGCAGGCCGGCCGCGATCAGCGACAGGAACGCCGCCGCGCCGCACACCGTGTGCAGGACGCTGCCCGTGCTGGCCTGCTCGGGCAGACCCGCCGGGGCTCCGGGTGGCCAGCCGAGCGCGGGATCGGGCACGAAGATCCCGCCGCCGACCATCGCCACCCCGTACACGCCGACCAGCACCGGCACCACGGTGCCGGCCCGACCCGGTCGCAGCGCCTGCCACAGGCCCGCCGCGAAGGCGACGGCCAGTACGCCGGTGCCCACGAACGCGATGACCTGCAACCAGCCGAGGTCGCCGAGGGTGAGTGAGCTGACCGCGTGGCGGCGCAGGTCGAACCCGGATCGGGTGAACGCCTGCCCGAACGACAGGACGGGGAAGAGCAGGCCGGCGACCGTGCCACAGCCCAGCAGGAGGAGGGTTCGGCGCAGCGATGTCTCGGCGACGGACGTCATGGGCGTGCCTCTCGTTGTCGGCGTGACGGTTCACCGTCACGACGAACGAGGTGGGGCCGGATCGACACCGTGACACAAGAACTGTGGTGCGACCCGGCCGGAGCCGGGCCGCACCACAGTGTCGACGGTCAGCCGGCGTGGTACGCCCGGATGATGGTCTGGTCGATTCCGCTACCGCCGTTGGCGGCGGCCTTCACCCGCAACGACACGGCCTGCCCGGAGGTGGCCTTCGGCAGCGCGACCCGGTAGCTGTCGCCGCCGCCGGTGACCCGGGCCGACTTCCAGGTGGCGCCGTCGTCGGTCGAGGTCCAGACCTGGAACGAGGTCACCCTCTGCGTCTTCACACCGTGCGCCTGCCGGACGGCCAGCTCGGCCGTTCCGTCGACCGAATGGTTGTTGTGGTCCATCGGTAGGGCGTAGTCGACAGCGAGCAGGGGCAACGGCACGCTTCCGGTCCCGTCGGGGCCGGCGGACCGGAACGTCCACGAGGTGTTGACAGTGGTCGAGATCGGCAGGATCAGGCTCGTGTCGACGTCGAGGGTCACCCGGTAGTCGGCCATCGACTGCGCGACGGTGAAGTCGCCGTGCGGGCCTGACCGCTCGTCGACCAGCTTGCCGTTGCGGTGCAGCGACAGCTTGCGCTTCACGCCGATCGCCTCGCCCTGCAGGCAGTCGGCCCGCTGGTGCTGGTCGGTCAGCGACACCAGGTCGAGGTGCAGGTTGCCCCGGGTCCGCGACGGCGCGGTGGCGCAGCTCCACTCGGCCCCGGCCGGGTCGTCGTACCAGTCGGAGTGCAGGGGCTGACGCGCCCAGATCTTGGTCTGCCGGCTACCCGGCTGGTAGCTGCGGGGTGCCTCGTCGGCGGCCAGCCCGCCGTAGCCGCCCTGGTCGGCCCAGAGGATGTCGGGCGAGAGGTAGTCGGTCCGGTACGGCGGCAGGTTCCCCTCGTGGGTCTGGGTGACTCCCACCCCGTCGCGGGTCATGCCGGTACGGACCAGTTGGGTGAACATCTCCGGCGAATCCGTCTGGTGGAACCGCTCGTCGATCCGGGCGAGCGTGGCCTGCTCGGCCTTGTTCACCCGGAAGGCGGGGTCGGCCGGCACGCCGCCCGCGTACTCGTGCACCAGGTTGTAGCGGTACGGGTTGGCGGTGCCGGCCGGCGAGTCCAGGTTGACGGCCGCCCAGGTGCGCCGGGAGCCGACGGTGGGCTTGGGCAGCGCTGTGGTGCGGACCGCCGTCCTGGTCCCGTACCCGCTGATCTGGTGCCACCAGGACAGACCGTTCGCCGCGGTCTGGACGTTCGTGAAATCGGTCCGGGTGGGCGTGGTGGGCACCCCGTCGACAGTCGCCGTCACCGGCCTGGCCCGCGCCGGGTCGAGCGTCACGCTCCGGGCGCCGCGCACGTCCAGGTCGGACTCGGCGGCGAGCGTCGTCTCCAGCACGTCACTGTCGACGTAGTAGGCGACGGACGAGCCGAGGATCGCGCACCTGCCGGCCGGTACCCGCAGCGTGAAGGTGTCTCCGGGTGCGCCGCCCGCGCCGCCGTAGTAGATCAGCGGGTCGATGAGGTTGGTGACCATCAGGTTGATCCAGCTCTCCGCGCCGTCCTTCAGGCCCGGCAGCGGCTTCGTCTGGATCGTCAGGTCGTAGCTGGGCTGCTCGACGGAGAAGCTCACCGGGGTCGTCGCGACCAGCTCGCGGCCGGAACGGGCGGTGACGGTGGCCAGGTAGAAGCCCGGTCGGGCGGCCAGCGCCGCACGGTTGACCCGCAGAGTCGCCGCGGCGGTGGTGCCGTGCTTGGGCGTCAGCCGGCTCGTCGAGAGCGAGGCCGCGCCGCGCGGCACCGGCTGGCCGTCGTGGTTGACGATCGACACGTCGAGGTCGAGAACTGCCGTCGACTCACCGGTCCAGCTCAGCTTCGTCTCGCTGGTCCGGGCTGGCGGCCGAGCCCGGCGAGGAGATGGCGGCGCCGCTGTGGACGAAACCGCCTCTTCGGGCGACTTCCGCAAGATCATATGCAGACGGAACGATCTTCGGGGGGCCTTCGACGAGGTGTTTTCCGGCCCGCGCGCTGAGAATTTCGGCGCTGTTTCGTGGCCGGGCTCGGTTCGATGTCGGTTCGATTGCCGGCCGCCGATCCGGCAGCGACGGCGTGGACGACAGATGCGTCCTACCCGAAGGGATCGACGGGACGCCGGACCGGACCTAGCATGGCGACGAATGGATCTTCGAGATTGGCCCCTGCCGACCCCCGGCAACCAGCCCAACCGAAGGGAGACGCGCATGCGTCGACCCCGTCATCTGGCACTCCTGAGCGTCGGCGTGTCCGGCGCTCTGGTCCTCAGCGCAGCCCCACCCGCGGCTGCCGCTCCGCCCACGCCCACCACGCCCACCGGCATCGTGGTCAGCGACGGCATGACCCAACCGGTGTTCTCGCTCGCCGACGCGATCGAGGAGCGGGTGTTCGTCCAGACCCCGGTGGACACCGACCACGACGGTCGACCTGACCGGGTGGCGATCGACATCTCCCGCCCCCGGGAGACCGCCACTCACGGCTTCAAGGTGCCGGTCATCTTCGAACACAGCCCGTACCGCAAGGGCACCTGGGGTGACGTACCGTACCCGAGCGTGCTGGTCGACGACCTGCCGCAGAACGGCCTGACCGACCGCGACGGGCGACGCGCGCTCGACGCCGGCGCACAACGCGCCCAGGCGAAGGCCAACCTGCCCGGCTCACTGGACGACTACTACGTGCCCCGCGGGTACGCGGTGGTGCTCGGTCAGAGCGTCGGCACCGGCGACTCGGACGGCTGCCCGACCAGCGGGGACCAGGCCGAGACCCTCGGCACCAAGGCGGTCATCGACTGGCTCAACGGCCGGGCCAAGGGGTACGACGCGAACGGCGCCCCGATCACCGCCGGGTGGACCACCGGCGCGGTCGGCATGACCGGTGTCTCCTACAACGGAACGCTGCCCAACCAGGTGGCCACCACGGGGGTCAAGGGGCTCAAGACCATCGTGCCGGTCTCCGCGATCAGCAGCTGGTACGACTACTACCGGGCCAACGGCCTGGTGGTAGCTCCCGGGACGTTCCAGGGCGAGGACCTCGACATCCTGGCCCAGTACACCGCCGGGCAGGCCCGCGCGGAAGGGCAGTGCGCCGACGAGCTCGCGGGAATCACCGCGAAGCAGGACCGGGCCACCGGCGACTACTCGACGTTCTGGCGCGACCGCGACTACCTCGACGCCCGCGACGTCAAGGCCAGCGTCTTCGTCGTGCACGGCCTCAACGACTGGAACGTCAAGACCGAACACTTCGCCGGCTGGTGGGACCAGCTCGCCAAGCGTGACGTCCCCCGCAAGATCTGGCTGCACCAGGGCGGCCACGGTGGTCCGGGCAGCAGCGCGTCGGTGACCCTGCCCAGCGGCCAGACGTGGACGTACAAGCAGACCGAGAACCGCTGGTTTGACTTCTGGCTGTGGAACGTGCGCAACGGCATCATGGACGAGCCGACGGCGGTGCTCCAGCGCGAGGACCGCGCCTACACCACGTACGCCAACTGGCCCGACCCGGCGGCGCGGGAGGTCGGCCTGCGCTTCGCCGCCACCGACACCACCGCACCCGGCGCGCTCACCACCGGAAAGCCGCCGAAGGCCACCGTCGAGCAGAGCTTCGTCGACGAGGGCCGGACCATCCACCCGGACACCCTGGTGTCCAACCCGGACACCGCGAGCGCCAACCGACTCGCCTACCGCTCCCCCGAGCTGACGCAGAGCGTGCGCATCTCCGGGCGTCCGGAGATGCGACTGCGGATGGCCATCGACAACAAGCCGGACGCGAACCTCACCGCGTACCTGGTCGACTACGGCCCGGCCGGGTCGACCGCCGCCCCGACAGTGGTGACGCGAGGGTGGATGGACCCGCAGAACCGCAAGAGCGCCGCGCGCAGCGAGCCGGTCAAGCAGGGCAAGCTGTACGACTACCGGTGGACCATGGAGCCGAAGGACTACATCTTCCCGGCGGGACACCGGATCGGCGTGGTCGTCTTCTCCAGCGACCAGGAGTACACACTGCTGCCGTTGGGCGGCACCGAACTGCGGGTCGCACCGAACGACAGCGAGCTGCGACTGCCGATTGTCGGCGGACGGAACGTCCTCGGGTTCTGATTTCAACTTCGCACTCCCGGGTGGGGCAGTCCGACGCGTTCGGGCTGCCCCACCCGCACGTCGGGGACCCGTTCCGCCGCTCAGGGCACGCGAACGGCGCAGACCTGCATGATCCACTCGGCTTTCATGACGTCGCGGTATCCCCGGCACCGGGACCCCGCGATTTCCATGAACCTGAGCCGATTATCCCGCCTCGTACGCCGTGTCCGTTTCTCCGGTCGGGCGGGGTGAGAGGGTTGTCGGGTTTGACCCCGGCTGTCGGGTGGTCCGGGCCACCCCGACGGCGGAATCGGCGGCCGGGCCGGGTCGTTATACCTGGCATGCCACCGCGACTCTCGGGTCGTGGGGCGCGGCAGCCGCCGGGAACATCCGCCAGGCCGCCCCGGTTACATCCCCCGCAACGCCCG
>NZ_JBEXGE010000042.1:0-67006 GCF_040607155.1 Micromonospora sp. NPDC005324
TGAATATTTTATTAATGAGGGTTTTATGTTTTTCTTACGGTGTGCGGAAACAACAAAATCACCCCCGCCGCCGCCCCCCCCCCCCGGGCCCCCCCTCGACTGCGTAGCGCCATTGGTGGCGCAATCAGGAAGGATGTACCTGTGAGTTCAGGACCGCAGGGCGGAGACCGTCCCCGTCGTTACGAAGACCGTACTGACGGTGCGGGCGGAAGCGACCGCGGCCCGCGCCGCGATGACCAAGGTCGGCCCCCGTACCGGGGAGACCGCGACAGCGGCGGCGGCGCCCGAGGCGGATACGCCGGCGGCCGCGACTCTGGCTCCCGTGGTGGTGACCGGGACAGCTCTCGCTCCAGCGCCCCCCGTGAGGGCGGCTACCGCGGCGGCGACCGCCGCGAGGGTGGTTTCCGGGGCGGCGACCGCGACGGCTCGCGCTCCAGCGCTCCGCGCGAAGGCGGCTACCGTGGCGGCGACCGTGATGGCTCGCGCTCCAGCGCTCCGCGCGAAGGCGGCGACCGTGATGGGTCACGCTCGGGTGCCCCGCGTGAGGGCGGCTTCCGGTCCGGCGCTCCCCGTGAGGGTGGTTTCCGGGGCGGCGACCGCGACAATTCGCGTTCCAGCGCTCCCCGCGAAGGCGGCTACCGGGGCGGCGACCGCGACGGTGGCTTCCGTGGTGGCGATCGCCGTGAGGGTGGTTTCCGGGGCGGGGACCGTGACGGTTCGCGTTCCAGTGCTCCGCGCGAGGGCGGTTTCCGTGGTGGTGACCGTCGTGAGGGCGGTTACCAGGGTGGCGATCGCACTCGCTCCGGCCCGCCCCGCGAGGGTGGCTTCCGGGGCGGCGACCGCGAGGGCGGCTTCCGTGGCGGTGACCGTCGCGAAGGTGGCTTCCGGGGTGGCGACCGGGACGGTTCGCGTTCCAGTGCTCCCCGTGAGGGTGGCGACCGCGATGGATCGCGTTCCAGTGCTCCCCGTGAGGGTGGTTTCCGTGGTGGTGACCGTCGTGAGGGCGGTTTCCGCGGTGGTGACCGTGAGGGTGGTTTCCGTGGCGGGGACCGGGACGGTTCGCGTTCCAGCGCTCCCCGTGAGGGCGGCTACCGCGGTGGTGACCGCGACGGTGGCTTCCGTGGCGGCGACCGCCGCGAGGGCGGCTTCCGCGGTGGCGACCGCGATGGATCGCGTTCCAGCGCTCCCCGCGAGGGTGGCTTCCGGGGTGGTGACCGCGACGGTGGTTTCCGTGGTGGTGACCGTCGTGAGGGCGGTTACCAGGGTGGCGATCGCACTCGCTCCGGCCCGCCGCGCGAGGGTGGCTTCCGCGGTGGTGACCGCGACGGTGGCTTCCGTGGCGGCGACCGTCGCGACGGTGGCTTCCGTGGCGGCGACCGTGACGGTTCGCGTTCCAGTGCTCCTCGTGAGGGTGGTTTCCGTGGCGGTGACCGTCGTGAGGGCGGTTACCAGGGTGGCGATCGCACTCGCTCCGGCCCGCCCCGCGAGGGTGGCTTCCGGGGCGGCGACCGCGACGGTGGTTTCCGGGGCGGCGACCGGGACGGTTCGCGTTCCAGCGCTCCCCGTGAGGGTGGTTTCCGGGGTGGCGATCGTGACGGTTCGCGTTCCAGCGCTCCCCGCGAGGGTGGTTTCCGGGGTGGTGACCGGGACGGTTCGCGTTCCAGCGCCCCCCGTGAGGGTGGCTACCGGGGCGGCGACCGTCGCGAAGGCGGCTTCCGGGGCGGAGACCGGGACAGCTCCCGTTCCAGCGCCCCCCGCGAGGGCGGTTTCCGTGGTGGCGACCGCGAGGGCGGCTACCGGGGCGGAGAGCGTACCGGGGGTTTCCGGTCCGACGATCGGCCGCGTCGCGACGGGGAGTTCCGTCGCGATGACCGCGCGGGTGGCTCCGAGTCGTCCGAGAGCGGGCGTAACTTGGCCCCGGCGCTGCCGGACGACATCGTCGCGACCGACCTCGACAAGGACGTCCGCGCTGAGCTGCTCTCGCTGAACAAGCCGGTCGCCGAGACGGTGGCCCGGCACCTGGTCGCCACTGGGCAGCTGATCGACGAGGATCCGGCCGAGGCGTTGGCGCACGCGCTGGCCGCCCGGCGGCTCGCGTCGCGCATCTCCGCTGTCCGTGAGGCGGTCGGTCTGGCCGCCTACCGCGCGGGGGAGTGGCAGTCGGCGATCGCCGAGCTGCGCACGTACCACCGGATGAGCGGGTTGCAGAGCCACCTGGCCGTGCTCGCGGACTGCGAGCGGGCTCTCGGCCGGCCGGAGCGGGCCATCGACCTGTTCCGCGGCGCGGACCGGGAGAAGCTGGACCAGGCCGTGGCGATCGAACTGCTGATCGTCGCCGCCGGCGCGCGGGGTGACCTCGGGCAGAAGGACGCCGCGGTCGCGATGCTCCAGGTCCCGGACCTCACCAACGAGGCCACCGTGCCGTGGACGGCCCGGCTGCGGTACGCGTACGCCGACGCGCTGCTCGCGGTGGGCCGGCGCGAGGAGGCCCGCGAATGGTTCTCCCGCGCCGCCGACGTGGACACCGAGGGCGAGACCGACGCCGCCGAGCGGCTGCTCGAACTCGACGGCGTGGTCATCGAGGGTGACGACGAGGACGAGGCCGCCGAGGAGATCGCCGCAGGCCCGGGCGCTCCCGGCGCGGTGCCGGCCCGACCCTACGCCGACCTTGCCGGCGATGACGATGCCGACGATGACGACGACGACGACGATGACGACGACGACGACGACGACGATGACGACGACGACGACGATGACGACGACTTCGACGACGACGAGGAGGACGACGCTGTCGGCCGTCCCGCCGACGACGAAGGCTTCGACGACGAGGACGAGGACCGTCACCCCACCGAGAGCGGCAACGCCGACGCGGCCACCACTGGCGACAGCGGCGTGACGGACGGGGACGCGGCGAACGCCGACGGGACCGTGCCGGCTCGGGACGACGAGTCGGGGTCGACGCAGCGGTGAGCGCGGGCGTGGGGGAGCGGCTGGTCGACGGGTACGCCCTTGTCGTCTTCGACCTGGACGGCGTGATCTACCTGATCGACCGGCCGATCCCCGGCGCCGTCGAGACGGTGGCCCGGCTGCACGCCGAGGGACGGGCGGTGGCGTACGCCACCAACAACGCGTCCCGCCGGTCCAGCGAGGTCGCTGACCTGCTGACCGGGATGGGCGTGCCGGCCCGGCCGGAGGAGGTCCTCACCTCCGCCGCCGCCTCGGCCGAGTTGCTGCGCGACCGGCTGCCCGCCGGCGCGTCGGTGCTGGTGGTCGGTGCGGAGGCGCTGCGCGCGGAGCTGCGCGCGGTCGGTCTGAACCCGGTCACCCAGGCCGATGAGAAGCCGGCGGCGGTGGTGCAGGGGTACGGCCCGCAGGTCGGCTGGGCCGAGCTGGCCGAAGCGTCGGTCGCGGTGCGGGCGGGTGCGATCTGGATCGCCACCAACACCGATCGGACCCTGCCCAGTGGGCGGGGGCCACTGCCCGGGAATGGTTCGCTGGTGGCAGTGCTGCGTACGGCACTGGAGCGGGACCCCGACGTGGTGGTCGGCAAGCCGGAGCCGGCGCTGTTCGAGACCGCTGCCCGACGCAGTGGCGGTGGGCGGAGCCTGGTGGTGGGTGACCGGCTGGACACCGACATCGAGGGCGCCCGCCGGGCCGGGCTGGACAGCCTGCTCGTGCTCACCGGCGTCAGCGGCGTACCGGAGCTGTTGGCCGCCGAGCCGCAGCGACGTCCCACGTACGTCGCGAAAGACCTGGCGGGGCTCTTCGACCCGGCTGCCGCCGTGCGGGTCCCGGGCCCGGCGGAGGCTGGCGGCTGGTCCGTGACCGAACGGGACGGCGTGTTGGAGCTGGATGGTACCGGTCGGCCGCTGGACGCCCTGGCCGCGCTCTGCGCGGTGGCCTGGTCGGTGCCGGTGCCGGCGTTGCCGAAGATCCGCCCGGTGGGCCCGGACGCGGCTCACGCGGTGGAGAGTTTCGGTCTGACCGCGGCGGCGTGAGCCGGGGCGGTCGTCAGAGCAGCTTGCGCAACTTGAGCAGGTCGAACGGGTTGGCCTTGATCGACACCCGGCGGGAGGTCACCGCGCTGGTGACGTCCAGGTCGCCCCGGACCAGGGCGAGAAGGTCGTCGCTGGACGTGCTCAGCGCGATCTTGGCTTTGGGGTTGTCGCCGTCGGTCAGCTCGACCAGTCGGCCGCCGGTGATCCGGCCGTGGAACGCGGTGTCCAGGTCGGTGATCCGGCAGGCCAGCGTCCGGTCCAGGTCGATCCGGTCGCGTACCGTCTCGGCGTTGCGATCCAACCGGGCGGCCAGCTCCTGTAACGCCTGCCGGCACTCGTCCACGCTGGCCACATCTCCCCCTCGTTGATCGCCACGCCGTCCTCGGCACCGTACCGCACGGGTCGGTCCGGGGTGCCCGGTAGCGTGACACCTGCACACCCCGCCCCGTGGAAGGACTCAGGCATGCAGGACGCGTGGCGCGCCTACCTCGAGCTGGCCATGGGCCTTGCGGAGGCGCCCCGGAAGAAGGCCCAGGACGTGGCACGTCGCCTCGTCGGCTCCGGCGGCGCGACCGCCGCCCAACTGCAGGCCCTCGGCGAGGAGCTGGTGACCACCGGCGCCGCCAACCGGGAGGCGTTGACCAAGCTGGTCCGCTTCGAGGTCGACCGGGCCCTCGGCGCTGTCGGTCTGGCCACCGCCGACGAGGTGGCCGAGCTGACCCGGCGGGTGCACGACCTGGAACGGCAGCTGCGGGAGGCGCGGTCGACCGAGCCGGCCGGCACGCCGACCGCCGGGCCCACGCCACAACCCGACCCGACCGTCGCCGCGCGGCCCGGCACCGGCCTCGTGCCGTCCGACGCCTCGGCCGGTGCCCCGGTCTCCGCGCCGGTGGCGAAGAAGGCCGTCGCGAAGAAGGCCGTGGCGAAGAAGGCCATCGCCAAGAGGCCGCCGGCGACGATCAGCCGGACCGCCGACGAGGACGTCCCGACGCCGGCGGTGATGCCCGCGAAGAAGGCGGTCCGCAAGCAGCGGCCGGACGACGCCGAATGACCCGGCCCGGTCCACCGCCCGGCGGGTCCTTCCCGGCCCGTCCCGGCCCGCCGGTTGGCGGCTCGTTCCCGGCCCGTCCCGGCCCGCCGGTTGGCGGCTCGTTCCCGGCCCGTCCCGGCCCGCTGGCTGGCGGGTCCCTTCCGGCCCGTCCCGGTCCGCCGATGGGTGCCCGCCCCGGGCCGCCGCCGGATCTCGGGGACGACGAGACGCGGCATCCGGCGGTGGACGCCGCCGTGCGGGCCATCGCCAACGCGTCGACGCTCGCTCCCGCCGACCAGATCGCCCAGTACGAGGCGGCCTACGAGACGCTGCGGGAAACCCTCGCCACCATCGACCAGACCTGAGCGGCACGACCAGGCCTGAGTAGACCGGAGAACCACCCATGGCACGTCGTAACCGGCTGGACGCCGAACTCGTCCGCCGCGGTCTGGCCCGCTCCCGTGAGCAGGCCGCCGCGTTGGTGGAGGCCGGCCGGGTCCAACTGCGGGGCGTGGTCGCCCGCAAGGCGGCCGCGATGGTCGACCCCGCCGATCCGCTCCTGGTGACCGGTGCGGACCCGGCCGAGGAGTACGTCTCCCGAGGCGGGCACAAGCTCGCCGGCGCGCTGGCCGCGTTCGCCCCCGGTGGGCTGCACGTCGCCGGACGGCGTTGCCTGGACGCGGGAGCGTCGACAGGTGGGTTCACCGACGTGCTGCTGCGCGCCGACGCGGCCGAGGTGGTCGCCGTGGACGTCGGCTACGGGCAGCTCGCCTGGCCGCTGCGCACGAACGAGCGGGTCCGCGTCCTGGAGCGCACGAATGTCCGTACCCTCGATGCTGACACGATCGGTGGCCCGGTCGACCTCACGGTGGCCGACCTGTCGTTCATCTCGCTGCGACTGGTGCTGCCGGCGCTGGCCGGCTGCACCCGCGACGACGGTGACCTGGCCTTGATGGTCAAGCCGCAGTTCGAGGTCGGCAAGGACCGGGTCGGCGCCGGCGGTGTGGTCCGCGATCCGGAGCTGCGCGCCGAAGCGGTGCTGGACGTGGCCGCGGCGGCCGTGCGGCTCGGCCTCGGACTGGCCGACGTGGCGGCCAGCCCGCTGCCCGGGCCGAGCGGCAACGTGGAGTTCTTCGTATGGTTGCGCCGGGGCGCACCAGCGGCCGACCCGGAGCGGGTGCGGGCCGTGGTGGCGGCCGGGCCGGACGGCTCGACGACGGCCGGCGACGTGCCGGACGTGGCGGCGGAGGAGGTCGCAGGGTGAACGCGCGCAGTGAGGGCGCCGCAACGGGCCGCTCGGTGACACGCGGCCGTGCCGAGGCGACGGCGCCGGTGGCGCGACGCCGCCCGGTCCGGCGTGGGCGGGCGGCCCGATGAGCCGCACCGCGCTGCTGGTGACCCACACCGGCCGTCGGCGCAGCACGGAGCACGCCCGGTCGGTCGCCGCCGACCTGATCGACGCCGGTTTCGAGGTACGGGTGGTCGCCGACGAGGCCGACGACCTCGACCTGCCCGGTGTGGTGCCGGTCGCCGGCCCGCAGGCCGCCGAGGGCGCCGAGATCGTCTTCGCGCTCGGTGGTGACGGCACCTTCCTGCGCGCCGCCGAGCTGGCCCGGCCCGCGAAGGCGCCCCTGCTCGGCATCAACCTCGGCAAGGTGGGCTTCCTGGCGGAGGCGGAGATCGACGACCTGGACACGGCGGTCCGGGACGTCGTCGGCCGCAACTACACGGTCGACGAGCGGCTGACGCTGGACGTCACGGCCGAGTTCGACGGTGGGCCGACCATCGAGTCCTGGGCGCTCAACGAGATCAGCATCGAGAAGGGCGAGCGGGCCCAGATGCTGGAGCTGCTCGTCGACGTGGACGGCCGGCCGCTGTCGCGCTACGGCTGCGACGGTGTCGTCTGCGCCACCCCCACCGGCTCCACCGCGTACGCGTTCTCCGGTGGCGGCCCGGTGGTCTGGCCGGAGGTGGAGGCGTTGCTGCTGGTGCCGATCAGCGCGCACGCGTTGTTCAGCCGCCCGTTGGTCACGGCCCCGACGTCCACCTTCGTGATCACCGTCGACCCGTTCACCACCCTCGCCGTGCTCTCCTGCGACGGCCGGCGCGTCTACGACCTGCCACCCGGCGCGCGGGTGACGGTGCGCCGGGGCGCCCTGCCGGTACGCATCGTGCGGCTGCGCCCCCGCCCGTTCACCGACCGGCTGGTGGCCAAGTTCGGCCTCCCCGTGCACGGTTGGCGCGGCAGCCGCCGGTGACCGTGGCGCACACTGTCAGTGGCTGTCGGGTGTCCACCTGACGACATGTCGCCGCTGCGGCGGCCGACGACTAGTGACCTGGTGACACGCTCCGACGCAGACTCCGATCGGCCCTCATCTACGGATGGCGGGCCTGGAGGAGTAGAGGAGCCCATCGCATGCACTGGTCCCCACGCTGGCTCGCCGTCGGCGCGGTCGGCGCGTTGGTGGTCGGCGTCGCCGCACCGGCGTCCGCCGACCCGCCCGCCCGGCCCACCGGCCCGACGTCGGGCACGCCCGCCCAGCACGCACCCGTCCGCATCACTCTGATCACCGGCGACCAGGTCGAGCTCGCGCCCGCGGCGCCGGGCCGGGTCGCCGCCACCGTCCGCCCGGGACCCGGGCGCGAGCGGGTCATCTTCCAGACCCTGGAGGTCGACGGCCGCCTGCGGGTGCTGCCCAGCGACGCCCTGCCCTACGTCTCGAGCGGGGTCCTCGACGCCAACCTGTTCGACGTGCAGGAGTTGGCCGCCGACGGATACGGCGATGCCGCGCAGGGCGCGTTGCCACTGATCGTGCGCTACCAGGAGCAGGCGGCCGGGCGGGTCAAGCCGCTCACCGGTGCCACCGACGCCCGGCCGCTGGAGAGCATCAACGGCGCGGCGCTGCGGGTCGGCAAGGGCGCCCTCGGTGGCCTGTGGACCACGCTCGCCGGTACGCCGGCCAGCCGGACCACCACTGCCGCCGCGCCCCAGCTCGGCGCCGGCATCGCCCGCATCTGGCTGGACGGGAAGGTCCACCCGGCGCTGGAGCACTCCGTGCCGCAGATCGGCGCCCCGATCGCCTGGGCGGCCGGGCGGGACGGTGCCGGCGTGAAGGTGGCGGTGCTCGACACCGGCGTCGACGCCACTCATCCCGACCTGGCCGGTCGGATCGCCGAGGCGCAGGACTTCTCCAACAGCGGCAGCCCTCGCGACGGGCACGGGCACGGCACCCACGTGGCGTCGACCATCGCCGGCAGCGGCGCGGCGTCCGACGGGCTGCGCAAGGGCGTCGCCCCCGGCGCGAAGTTGCTGATCGGCAAGGTGCTCGACGACGGTGGCTCCGGCTACGACTCGTCCATCATCGCGGGCATGGAGTGGGCCGCCCACTCCGGCGCGAAGGTCGTCAGCATGAGCCTCGGCGGCGACCCGACCGACGGCACCGACCCGATGAGCCAGGCGGTGAACGACCTGACCGCCGAGACCGGCGCGCTGTTCGTGGTCGCCGCCGGCAACTCGGGCGCCGCGCGGACCGTCGGTGCGCCCGGCGCGGCCGCGGCGGCGCTCACCGTCGGCGCGGTGGACCGTGCCGACAACCTGGCGGAGTTCTCCAGCCGGGGCCCGCGCCTCGGCGACAACGGCCTCAAGCCCGAGATCACCGCGCCGGGCGTCGGCATCGTCGCCGCCCGGGCCGCCGGCACCGCCATGGGTACGCCGGTGGGCGACGCCTACACGACCGCGTCCGGCACCTCGATGGCCACCCCGCACGTGGCCGGGGCGGCGGCGATCCTCGCCCAGGAACACCCGGACTGGCCCGCCGCGAAGCTCAAGGACGCGCTGGTCAGCACCACGAAGGCGAACCCGGCCCTGACCGTCTTCGAGCAGGGTGGCGGTCGGGTCGACGTGGCGCGGGCGCTCGGGCAGCAGGTGTACGCCTCGGCCACCGCAGACTTCGGCCGGATCTCCACCGGCGGTGCGGCGGTCGAGCGGACCGTGACGTACACCAACGGTACGAAGACCGCGCAGACCCTGCGACCGGCCCTGGAACTGCGCAACCTGGACACCGGCGCGGCCGAGCCCGACGGGGTCGCCGTGACCTCCGGCGAGGTGACAGTGCCGGCGGGCGGCAGCGTGGCCGTGCCGCTGCGCGCCGACCCGGCGAAGCTGGGCCGGGGCCCGCACGGTGGCTGGCTGGTGGCGACAGGCACGAACGGTGTCGCCGTGCGCACGCCGGTCGGGCTCACCGTCAGCGGTCCCGTGCACCACCTCACCATCAAGCTGCTGGACCGGGAGGGTCAGCCGGGCCTCTCGCCGGGGTTGACAGTCTTCGGTGAGCAGCCCGAGTCGGACTTCTGGGGCATGTGGGGTGGCGAGGGCACCCTGCAGGTCGAGGAGGGCACGTATGTGCTGACCGCGATGTTCGAGCACGGTGCTCCGTTGGACGAGCAACTGACCGAGGCCGTCGAGCCGGAGCTGGTCGTCGACCGGGACCTGACAGTGGTGCTCGACGCGCGCAAGGGCACGCCGGTGCGGATCGAGACGCCGAAGCCCAGCGAGCAGCGGGCCACGCTCAGCTACTACGTGCACCGGGTGCTGGGCAATGGCCGGCAGATCGACCACGGTGTGATGGCCTACAGCACCGTTCAGCGGGTCAACGTCACGCCGACGCGCCAGGTGCGCCAGGGCGAGTTCGAGTTCGCCTCGCGGTGGCAGCTCGTCGCGCCCATGGTGGACGCGACGATCAGCGGGGTGTCCGGTCCGTCGGACATCAATCTGCTGGGCACGTCGCCGGCGCCGACCGGTCGGCGGAAGCTGCCGCTGGTGTGGGCCGGCACCGGAACCGCCGCCGAGTTGACCCGGGTGCGGGGCGCGGCCGCGCTGCTCGCCGCTGACCCGAACCGCTCGGAGGAGGAGCAGGTCGCCGCCGCCGCAGCAGCCGGCGCCGCCGCCGTTCTCATCGTCCGCCCGGAGGACCGTTCCGCCTGGACGGTCTGGCGCCCGATCGGGGACCGGCTGCCGATCCCGTCGATGGTGGTCGCGTACGACGACGGGCAGCGGCTGATCGCGGCGGCGCGCAAGGGTCGGGCGACGCTGGACCTGACGCTGACCGTGGACAGCCCCTACCTGTACGACGTGTGGCAGGTGTCGAAGGGTCGGGTGCCGGAGCGTGTCGTACACACGGTGACCTCCAGGAACACCGCCGAGGTGACCGCGAGCTACGGCGACCTGGGCGCGGGCTGGGCCACCGAGGAGCGGTTCGGCTGGCGTCCGTGGCAGGAGTACGCCTGGAACGACGACCAGCGCATGGTCCGCAACGGCACCACCCGGCAGGAGTTCGTCAGCTCCGGCGACAACTGGTGGCAACAACGGGTGCTGCACAAGCAGATGTTCATGCAGTGGGGGCAGCTGGCCGGTGGTCTGACCCAGCAGCCCCGGCGCTATGCCGCCGACGACCGGGTGACCGAGACCTGGCACGCGCCGGTGCTCCGTCCGGCCGTCCCGGCCCGTGGGGCGCCGGTGCCCACCCGCACCGGTGACAACCTGGAGCTGCGGGTGCCCGAGTTCGTCGACGCCGAGGGGCACTACAGCGTGGCCGGCGAGAGCGAGGAGTCGGACACCGTCGCGGCACGGGTCAGCCGCAACGGGCAGCAGATCGCCGACCTCTCCGACGGCTGGGCGTCGGTGCCCACGACCGCCGGGGCCGCCCGCTACCGCCTGGACGTGACCACCCAGCGGTCCTCGGCCGAGTGGCGTTACGGCACGCGGACCGACACGGCGTGGGAGTTCACCTCGGCCCGACCGGCGGGCGACGCCGCCACGCCGTTGCCGCTGCTCCAGGTGGACTACCGGGTGCCGGCCGACCTGCGCGGCACGGTACGCGGCAACCGGCCGCACCAGCTGGGGCTGACCCTGCGGCAGCCGGCCGGGGTGCGGGCGCCGACCGGCACCAGCGTCCGGGTGCAGGTCTCCCTCGACGGGGGCGTCACCTGGCGCAACGCGCCGACCACGGGGTCGGGCACCCGGTACACCGCTACCGTGCCGGCGGGGCGCGGAACGGTGTCGCTGCGGGTGCACGCCGCCGACCGGGCCGGGAACACCGTCGACCAGATGGTGCTCCAGGCGTACGGGCTGCGGTGATCGGGCGGGGCGGGGCGGCCTGGCCGTCCCGCCCCGCCGGTCGAGGGTCCGCCGTCGGTCGACGGCGGACCCTCAACGGGTCAGAGCCAGCCGCGTCGGGCCACCTGGAACGCCAACCCGGGCCGGGTGTCCACGCCGGCGGCGGCCATCAGGTCGGCGATCCGCCGTTGCACTGTCCGCCGGCTCACCCCGAGCTGCGAGGCGATGGACTTGTCCGGTACGCCCGCCACGAACAGCGACAGCAGCCGGGCCTCGTCGGCGTCGGGCTGGTAACCGTCGCCAGGGCGGTCCTCGGGTTCCGGCCGTCGAGCCTCGGGGGCCGCGACGGCGAGGGGGTCGTCGAGGCGCAGCCGGGTGGCCACCCGCCAGTGACTCTCGAAGAGGGCGAGCAGCGCGTCGAGCAGTTGACTGCGGCCGATCACCGCGGCGCTCGGTTCGCCGCCGTCGCGGTCGGGCACCAACGGGCAGATGGCCGTGCTGGCGTCCACGATGGCCAGTCGGACCGGCAGCCGGTCCAGGACGCGGGCCTGTTCCCCGGCGGCGACCCCCTTGGCCAGGTCGGCCAACGCGCCCGGCTCCAGCAGCAGGTCACGCTCGTAGATGGCCCGGTAGCTCACCCCCCGGGCCAGCGCGTCGAACTCCTCGACATTCTCCGGGCCGGCCATGGCGAGGGGATTGGCCCGGCAGAACCAGAGCACCTCGGTACGCGCCGAGTTCTGCAGGTCGCGCAGGCGGTCCCGCAGAACCCGGGCACCGGTGATCACCTCGACCAGGTGGTCAACGTGGTGTCGGCGCAGCCCGGAGCGATACTCCTCGGCCAGTTGGGTGACCAGTCGGCGGGCCGACTCCAGGTCCTCCTGTCGCCGCAGCAGCGTCCCGCCGAGGGCGACGTCCGGGGCGGTCGGGCGCAGCGGGGCGTCCGCGTCGTTGTCGCTGCGCTGCACGAGGCCCTTGCCGCGCAGCGCCTCGACCTGGGCGACGACCTGCTCACGGGGCCGGTGCAGGCGACGGGCCAACTCGTCGATGCGGGCCGTGGTGAGCTGGAGCAGGCAGCGGTAGAGCTCCTCCTCAGCCGAGGTCAGGCCGATCACGTCCAACACGGGGCAGAACTGTACGTCGGCCGGGTACGGGCCGTACCCGGGCCCGTCGGCTGGTCAATTGTCGGGCCTCGCGTCTACTGTCGGTGGCTGTGCTGGAAGAGCTGCGCATCACCGGACTGGGCGTCATCGAAGACACCACGCTGCCGTTGACCGGCGGCATGAACGTCATCACCGGCGAGACCGGTGCGGGCAAGACGATGGTGGTCACCGGCCTCGGCCTGCTCTTCGGCGGCCGGGCCGACGCCGGGCGCGTCCGCGCCCAACCCGGCCGTGCCGTGGTGGAGGGGCGGCTGCGGCTGAAGGGGCGGGTCGCCGACGCCGTGCACGCACGCATCACCGAGGCCGGCGGCGAACCCGACGAGGACGGCTCGGTGCTGCTGAGCCGCACGGTGACGGTGGAGGGGCGCTCGCGCGCCCACGTCGGCGGTCGGAGCATGCCGGTCTCGATGCTCGGTGAGGTCGGCGAGCAGGCGGTCGCCGTGCACGGCCAGTCCGACCAGCTGCGGTTGCTGCGCCCGGCCGAGCAGCGGGCCGCACTGGACCGTTTCGCCGGCCCCGCGCACGAGAAGCTGCTCGACGCGCTGCGCGAGGCGTACACGGGGTGGCGTCGGGTCGTCGACGACCTGGCCGACCGGCGGCGCAACGCCCGCGAGCGCAACCAGGAGGCCGACCTGCTGCGGTTGGGCCTCGACGAGATCACCCGGGTCGATCCGCAGCCCGGTGAGGACGACGAGCTGAAGACCGAGGCGCAGCGGCTGGAGCACGCCGAGGGCCTGCGGACGGCAGCGCAGATCGCCCAGCAGTGCGTGGCCGGTGGTGCGGAGGCCGCCGAGGAGACCCCGGACGCTACGGCGCTGCTCGGCACCGCCCGGCGGACCCTGGAGGCGCAGTCCGGCACCGATCCGGCGCTCGGTGAGCTGGCGGCCCGCCTGGAGGAGGCGGCCACGTTGGTCACCGACGTGTCGGCGGAGCTGTCGGCGTACCTGGCGACGCTGGACGCGGACCCGGCCCGATTGCAGCACGTCTACGAGCGGCGGGCGGCGCTGCGCGCGTTGACCCGCAAGTACGCCGACGACGTCGACGGGGTGATCGCCTGGGCCGATCGGGCGCGCACCCGACTGTCCGACCTGGACATGTCCGACGACGTGCTCGACGAGTTGGAGCGGGAGGGCCAGCGGCTCGCCGTCGAGGTGGCCGACCTGGCCGGGCGGGTGTCCGCCTCCCGGCAGGAGGCGGCGGTCCGCTTCGCCGACCAGGTCACCGTCGAGTTGGCCGGGCTGGCCATGCCGCACGCGCGGATCGAGGTGGCGGTGCTGCCCCGTCCGGCCGGGCGTGCCGAGCCGACGCTTGCGGTCAACGGCGTCGAGGTGGGTGTCACCCCGGACGGCGGCGACGAGGTGGAGATGCGGTTGCTGGCCCACCCGGGCGCGCCGTCGCTGCCGTTGCAGCGCGGCGCCTCCGGCGGTGAGCTGTCCCGGGTGATGCTCGCCATCGAGGTCGTGTTCGCCGGCTCCGGCGGCCCGCCCACGTTGGTCTTCGACGAGGTCGACGCGGGAGTCGGCGGGCAGGCGGCGGTGGAGATCGGCCGCCGGTTGGCCCGGCTGGCCCGCAGCCACCAGGTGCTGGTGGTCACGCACCTGCCGCAGGTGGCCGCGTTCGCCGACCGGCACCTGGTGGTGGCGAAGGACACCGGCGGTGCCGTGACGACCAGCGGGGTACGCGTGGTGGAGGACACCGAGCGGGCTCGGGAGTTGGCGCGCATGCTGGCGGGTTTGCCCGATTCGGATCTGGGTATCGCCCATGCCGAGGAGCTTTTGGCAGTGGCCGCCAAGGAAAGGCGGTTGTGACGCCGCGTATTGTGAGCGCAAGCACACCGGCTTGTGCCGGTGTGTGCTTCCCTGGGTAGGCGGCCCTGCTCAGGCATGTCGCGACAGAAAAGCCTGCCTCACATGCCAGGATGGTCACGATGCGTCTACCCACGTTGCGCCGGAACCGGAACTCCGAACCGGGCAGAGTCCTCGGCACCGCGCGCCTTGATCGACGGACGAAACGCCTGGTCGGTCGGCTGCGCCCTGGTGACATCGCGGTGATCGACCACGTCGACCTGGACCGGGTGGCGGCCGACTCGCTCGTCGCCGTCGGGGTCGCGGCGGTGCTCAACGCCAAGCCCTCGGTCTCCGGCCGTTACCCGAACCTCGGCCCGGAGGTGTTGATCGCCGCCGGCATTCCGCTCCTCGACGACCTGGGGGAGGGCGTCTTCGAGCGCATCCGCGAGGGCGACCAGGTGCGCATCGAGGGCAACACGGTCTTCGCCGGTGACGAGCCGGTGGCCCACGGCAGCCTTCAGGACGCCGAGTCGGTCGGCAAGGCGATGGCGGACGCCCGGGAGGGTCTGTCGGTGCAGTTGGAGGCGTTCGCCGCCAACACGATGGACTACCTGCGTCAGGAACGCGACCTGCTGCTCGACGGTGTCGGGGTGCCGGACATCGAAACCCAGATGCAGGGTCGGCACTGCCTGATCGTGGTGCGCGGCTACGACTACAAGGCCGACCTGGACGTGCTGCGCCCGTACATCCGGGAGTTCAAGCCGGTGCTCATCGGCGTCGACGGCGGCGCGGACGCCCTGGTCGAGGCCGGCTACACCCCGGACATGATCATCGGGGACATGGATTCGGTCACCGACGACGTGCTGCGCTGCGGCGCCGAGGTGATCGTGCACGCGTACCCGGACGGGCGTGCGCCCGGCCTGCCCCGGGTCAACGGCCTCGGTGTGCCGGCGATCACCTTCCCGGCCGCGGCGACCAGCGAGGATCTGGCCATGCTGCTCGCCGACGAGAAGGGCGCCTCGCTGCTGGTAGCGGTCGGCACCCACGCCACCCTCGTCGAGTTCCTCGACAAGGGCCGCGGCGGCATGGCCTCGACGTTCCTGACCCGGCTGAAGGTCGGCGGCAAGCTGGTCGACGCCAAGGGGGTGAGCCGGCTCTACCGGCAGAGCATCTCCGGCTCGTCGCTGCTGCTGCTGGTGCTGTCGGCGATCGCGGCGATGGCGTCCGCGGTGGCCGTGTCGACAGTCGGGAAGGCGTACCTGGGCGTGGTCGCCGAGTGGTGGGACAATTTCGTGTTCCAGCTGTACCGGCTCTTCTAGTTTCCGACCGATCAAGAGGCTGCAAGCGTGATCAACTTCCGCTACCACGTGGTGTCCCTCACCGCGGTCTTCCTGGCTCTGGCGATCGGCCTGGTGGTCGGCACAGCCGCCCTCAACGGCCCGGTCGCCGACTCGCTCAAGGAGCAGGTCACCGGGCTACGCAAGGACAACCAGCAGTGGCGCCAGACGGTCAGCAACATGGAGAAGCAACTCGCGCTGGAAGAGGAGTTCGCCGAGGAGATCTCCCAGGTCGTCCTGCCCGGCACCCTCACCGGGCGTCGGGTCGTGGTGCTGAGCCTGCCCAACGGGCGCGACCACACCGAGGGCGTGCTCAAGAAGCTCCAGCAGGCCGGGGCCACCATCACCGGTCAGGTCGACCTCCAGGACAAGTTCATCAACCCGGACAACAACTCCAACCTGCTGGAGTTGGCCGTCACCGCCGCCCGACCGACCGCGCAGACCACCGGCCTGCCGGGCAACGGGCACGGTGTGGAGACCTCCAGCGCGCTGCTGGCCAGCGTCCTGCTGGACCGGTCCCAGGGCGTCGCGCCGGTCAGTGACGCCGACCGTCGGGCGGTGCTCGCCGCCTACAACAACGCCGGCTACCTGACCACCGACAGCAACAAGGTCACCGCCTCGGCGGAGGCGGTCGTCGTGGTCAGCGGTCAGCCGTACGTCGACAAGGACTCCGACAAGCGGGACGAGTCGGTGGTCAAGATCGCCGAGCAGTTCGACCGCACCGGGGCGATCGTGGTGGGCGGCAACGGTTCGGTCGGCGGCAACCTGGTCGGCGTGGTGCGCGGCGACCCGGTGCTCGCCCAGACCATCTCCACCGTAGACAACGCCAACACCGTGCAGGGTCAGGTGGTCACCACCCTCGCCCTGGTGCAACAACTCACCGAGAAGAAGGCCGGGCAGTACGGCGTCGGCGACAACGCCCCGTCGCTGCTGCCTAGACTGCCCCAGTGAGCGAACGACGTACCCCCGTGTCCGGATCCGAGCTGGTGGCGCGTGACCGAGCCAGCGAGGTGGCGGCGTGAGCGCGCTGGGCCGGCTGTTGATCGCCGGCGCGGGCGCCGCGGCGGCCCGCTACGCGCTGCGTGAGGCGCGTACCTCGCCGGCCGGGCCCGCGTTGGAGCGCACCAACTTCCGTGGCCGCACGGTGAGCCTCGCCGCCGGGCCGGCGCTCGCCGCCAGCGCGGCCGCCGCCGGCGCGTTCGGTGCCACCGGCGGCGCCGCCGGTGGGGCCGCCCTTCTCGCCGGTCTCGGCGCGGGCGGCGTCGGCCTGTACGACGACGTGGTCGGCGCGCGGCCGGAGCAGAAGACGGCCAAGGGCTTCGCCGGGCACCTCGCCGCGCTGCGCGAGGGGCGGGTCACCGCCGGCCTGGTCAAGGTCGTCGGGGTGGGCGCCGCCGGGCTGGGCGCCGCCGCGCTGCTCGCCGCCGACCCCCGGGTCGCCGCGCACCCGCGCCGGCAGCGGCACGGCGCGTTCGGCCGGGGTGTCGACGTGCTGCTCGGCGCCGGCGTGATCGCCGGCACGGCCAACCTGCTCAACCTGCTCGACCTGCGGCCGGGCCGCGCGATCAAGTCCGGGCTGCTGCTCGCGGCACCGCTGACCGGCGGCCCGCAGGGCGGGATCGCCGCCGGCGCGGCCGGCGCCGCCGCCGGCCTGCTCCGCGACGACCTGGCCGAGGACGTGATGCTCGGCGACAGTGGCGCGAACGCGCTCGGGGCACTGCTCGGCGTCGCCCTCGCCGCCCGTAGCGGCCCGCTCGGCCGGGCCGGTCTGCTCGCCGTCCTCGCCGGGCTCACCGCCGCCAGCGAGAAGGTCAGCTTCACCGCGGTGATCCAGCGGACCCCAGGGCTACGCGAACTCGACGCGCTGGGCCGACGCGCCGACTGACGTGACCAGACCGGCACCCCTCGCCGGCGCCGGCCGGCTGGCCGGGGCAGCCGCGCTCATCGCCGTCCTCACCGTTGCCAGCCGACTCGCCGGCCTCGGCCGCACCGCCGTGTTCACCTGGAGCCTGGCGCCCACCGACCTCGGTGGCACCTACGTGGTCGCCAACGCGGTGCCGAACTTCATCTTCGAGATCGTCGCCGGGGGAGCGCTGGCCAGCCTCGTCGTGCCGCTGCTCGCCGGCGCGGTCGCGGCGGGCGACCGGACGGCCGTGGCCCGGACCACCGGGGCGCTGCTGACCTGGACGCTGGCCCTGCTGGTCCCGCTCGCGCTGCTCGTGGTGCTGCTCGCCGGCCCGGTGGTCGAGTCGCTGGGCCACCATCTGACCACCGCCCAGCAGCAGAGCGGCGTGCGGATGCTGCGGGTCTTCGCGCCGCAACTGCCGCTGTACGGGGTCGGCATCGTGCTCACCGGGGTGCTCCAGGCACACCGCCGCTTCGCCTGGCCGGTGCTCGCCCCGTTGCTGTCCAGTCTCACCGTCATCCTCGTGTACCTGGGGTTCACCGCCACGCAGGGCCGGTACGCCACCGTCGGCGGGGTGAGCCCCGGCGGCGAGTTGCTGCTCTCCGGCGGCACGACCCTCGGCGTGGTGGTGCTGTCGTTGTCGTTGCTGGTTCCGGTCCGCCGGCTGCACCTCGGGCTGCGGCCCGGGTTCGGGTTCCCCGCCGACGCGCGGGCCCGGGTCGGCGGGTTGGCCGTGGCCGGCGCTGTCACCGTCACCACCCAGCAGATCGCTCTGATCGTCAGCCTGAACCAGGTCACCGCCGGAGCGCGGAGCAACCCGGGCGTCTACAACCTCGCGCAGACCGTCTACCTGTTGCCGTGGGCGGTGCTGGCGGTGCCGCTGGCCATCGCTGCCTACCCGACCCTGGCGGCGGCGCGGGCCGCCGGGGACGAGCACACCTACCGCGCGACCCTGGCACCGGCCGTCCGCGGTGTGCTCCTGTTCAGTTGCCTCGGCACGGCCGCGTTGATCGGGACCGCCGGGCCGGTCGGGCACTTCTTCTTCCCGTCGGACACCGCGTCGACCGCCGCCGCCGCGATCATCGGGTACGCCCCCGGCCTGGTCGGCTACGGCCTCTTCGCGGTGCTCACCAGGGCGCTCTACGCCAGGGGCGAGACTCGGGCGGCGACGCTCGCCACGGCGGTCGGTTTCCTGGTGGTGCCGGCAGTCGTGCTGCTGCTCGGCGCGGTGCTGCCACTGCGCGACCGGGTGCTCGCTGTGACGTCAGCGAACTCGGTGGGGATGCTGGTGCTCGGCGCCCTGCTGCTAGTGGCGGTGCTGCGCAGCGCCGGGCGTCCCGCCCTCGCGGGCGCGGCGCGGGCCGGAGCGGCCGGTGGTCTCGCCGGTGTGCTCGCCGGGCTCGGCGGGTGGGGCCTCAGCCGGTGGCTCGACCAGTCGGACGGCGGCACCCCGACGACGGCGGCGGCGTTCGGTCAGGGCATGCTGTCCGGGGTTCTGGTTGGGTTTGTGTTCCTCGCCGTGGTCTGGTTCGTCGACCGGCGGGACGTAGCGCCACTGCTCGCCGGGGTGCTGCGGCGTCTGGGCCGGCGGGGGCCGTCCGGCGGCGCGCCGACACCGGGCGCGGGCTCCCCGGAGCGGGGCGACGGGAAGGAGACGGCGACGCGATGACTGAGCCACTGCCTGCCGGCTGGTCGGGCACCGTCGCGTTGGTGCTCGCGTCCAGCACCGGCGGGGTCGGCCAACACGTCCGTTCGGTGGCCCGTGGCCTCGTCGCGGGTGGCGCCACCGTCCTGGTCTGCGGGCCCGCCGCCACTCAGGAGCAGTTCGACTTCACCGGTGTCGGTGCCCGGTTCGAGCCGGTGGAGATCCCGGCCAGCCCGACTCCGGCCGACGCGCGGGCGGTGCTCGCGCTGCGCCGGGTGCTCGCCGCCGCAAGCGTCGACGTGGTGCACGCGCACGGCCTGCGGGCCGGGTTGGTCGCCGTGCTGGCCCGTCCGGCCGCCCCGCTGATCGTCACCTGGCACAACGCGGTGCTCGCCGGGGGACTGCGGGGCGGGGTGTCCCGGCTCGTCGAACGGGTGGTGGCCCGGGGCGTCCGGGTGGCGCTCGGTGCCTCCGCGGACCTGGTCCGACGGGCCGCCGAGGTGGGCGCCGCCGACGCCCGGCTGGCCCCGGTCGCCGCGCCGACGCTGCCCCCGCCGCGTCGACGCCCGGCGGCGATACGCGCCGAGTTCGGTGTCCGCCCGGACCAGCCGTTGATTCTCTCGGTCGGGCGGTTGCACCCACAGAAGCGCTACGACGTGCTGATCGACGCGGCGGCCCGCTGGCGTACGCGTACCCCGCCGCCGGTCGTGGTGATCGCGGGCAGCGGGCCGGCGTATCTGCCGCTCGCCGCGCGGACCTCCGCCGCCCGCGCCCCGGTGACCCTGCTGGGGCACCGCACCGACGTGGCCGACCTGCTCGCCGGCGCCGACCTGGCGGTGGTGACCAGCGACTGGGAGGCGCGACAGCTCTTCGCCCAGGAGGCGCTGCGCGCCGGTGTGCCACTGGTGGCCACCGCTGTCGGCGGTCTCCCGGACCTGGTCGGCGACGCCGCCACACTGGTCCCCGCCGGTGACGTGGACGCTGTCGACGCGGCCGTCCGCGCGTTGCTGGACGACCCGGCGGCGCGGGCGGAGTGGGGCCGGCGTGGCGCCGAACGGGCGGCGACGTGGCCGACCGAGGCGGACACCGTCGCCACGCTCGCCGCCCTCTACGCCGAGCTGACCGGGAACCCCGGCGGTCCGGCGGCCGCACCGGGCTCCGACGCCCCGAGAACGGGACACCGGTGATGTTGCGCCGAATCGCCCCCGCCCTGTTGACAGTGCTCGTGGTGGCGCTGGGCGTCACCGCGCTCGCCGCCCGCCCACCCCAGGGCACCCCGCAACGCACCGCCGACTTCGTGGTGCTCGCCGGGATCGCCGGGCTGCGCTGGGAGGACGTGGATCCGCAGAGCACCCCGACGTTGTGGCGGATGGCCCAGGACGGCTCGATCGGCTCACTGTCGGTGCGTTCCGCGCACCGGCCCACCTGCCCGGTGGACGGCTGGTTGACACTGGGCGCGGGCAGTTTCGCCGCGTGGAACGGCAGCAGGTCGGTCGACGGTTGCCCGTCGGCGGCGGTGACTGTGGAACAACCGGACGGCATCGGTGCGAACCTGCCCGACCAGGAGAGCGTGGTCCAGTACAACCAGCAGCGGCTGCCCTGGGGCGCCCTGCCCGGCTCGTTGTCCGAGTCGGTGCGGTGCTCCGTCGCCGTGGGCCCGGGCGCGGCCGTGGCCGCCGCCCGACCGTACGGCCGCGTCGACCGGTACGCCTCGGGGTTGCCGGCCGACCCGCGGCCGCTGCTCGGCTCGTGTGTGCTGAGCATCGTCGACCTCGGCACCGTGGAGGGGGCCGACCCGGCCACCCGCGCCGAGGAGGCCCGGGCGGCGGACGCCGAACTGGCCCGGGTGCTGGCGGCGCGACCCCCACGGTCGTTGGTGCTGGTCGCGGGGATCTCCGACACCACCCAGCCGGCCCGGCTGCACGTGGCGGTCGCCGACGGGCCGGGCTGGGAGCGGGGGTGGCTCACCTCGGCCAGCACCGGCCGGGACGGGTACCTGCAACTTGTCGACCTCGCGCCGACCGCCCTCGCCGCGTTGGGCCGGCCCATGCCCGAGCGGCTCTTCCTCGGCCGTCCGGCGATCAGCACCGGCGGCCGTCCCGCCGACCTGACCGAGGCCATCAACGCGCCGGCGAACGCCGACCGGGAGGCGGCCGCCCAGCGTTCCGTCTCCGGGGTGTTCTTCGCGCTGCTCGCCGGGGTGCAGGTGCTGTTGGCGATCGCGATCCTGCCGCTGCTGCGCCGGGCCCGTCCGCGCGCCGGCCCGGCCGCGACGCCCGTCTCCGGGCGGATCGTGGCGGTGATGGAGCTGCTGCTGGTCGCCGCGGCGTTGACAGTGCCGGCGGCGCTGCTGGCCGACGCGGTGCCCTGGTGGCGCGGCGAGCACCCCGGCTGGATCTTCGCCGGGGCGACCGCGTTGCTGGTGGCCGCCGGCACCGCGGCGGTGCGGTTCGTCCCCGGGTACGCGAACACCCTCGGGCCGCTCGGCGCGGTGGCCGGCCTCACCACGCTCGTGGTCGGGCTGGACGTGCTCACCGGGGCCCGCCTCCAGCTCAACAGTGTGGTCGGCTACTCCGCGTTGCAGGGCGGCCGGTACGCCGGCCTGAGCACTGTGGGGCTGGGAGTGTTTCTCGCCGGCGCGCTGGTCAGCGGCGGCTGGTTCGCCCAACGGGTGCACCGCGGCTGGCGGCCGGCGGTGATGGTGGCGGTGGGTGGCCTCGCCGTGGTGGTGGTCGGCAGCCCGTACCTGGGCGCCGACCCGGTCGGCGCGATCGCGCTCACCGCCGGGGTGAGCGTCGCCGCCGTGATCAGCGCCGGTGGCTGGTTGACGATCAGCCGGCTGGCCTGGGCCGCCATGGCCGCGCTGGCGGTCGGTATCGGGTTCGCCGTGGTGGACCTGCGGCGTCCCCCGGCGGAGCGGGGCAGCCTGGGCCGGTTCCTCTCCGCGCTCGGTGACGGCACCGGCGGATTCGCCGTGCACCGGTCCAGCACGGAGAACTTCGAGACGCTGGTCAACAGCCCGCTGACAGTGCTGGCGCTGGCCGGCGGGTTGCTGATGTGGTTCGCCCTGTTGCAGCCGTGGGGCGGGCTGATGCGGCTGTTCGGCATCTACCCGGCGGTCCGGGCCGCGTTCGCCGGCACTGTGGTCGCCGCGGTGCTCGGTGGTGTGCTCGACGGCGCGGCACTGGACCTGATGGGCGCTGCCGCCGCCCTGGTGGTGCCGATGGCCGCCCTGGCGTCGCTGCGGGTGCTCGGGCATGCCGCGGACCGGACCCGCCCGGTAGCGGGCCGCTCCCGGGCCAACGGCGCCGACGACGACTCGGGGTCCGGCGGGGTCGGCCCGGTCGGTGGCGGTGACGGTCCGACCGGCGGCGGTGGGCCGCTGGGTGCCGTGCACCCTCGTCCGATCACCGGCCCGACCCCGAGCGCACCGGCGACCCTCGCCCCACCGGCGTCGGACACCCCGGGCGAGTGCCGTGGGGACGTCGACGAGCCGGCCGGGCCGACCGCGAGCCTGTCGACGCCGGACGCCGCGCCGACGGTGCCCGTAGCGCCCCGGCAGGTCTCCCGGTCGTCGACGGAGATTGCCGCGTCCTGAGCGCCGGGCCTCGTCCGGATGGCCCGCAGGTGTCGCACCCGGGGTGCGGCCTGCGGGTACCCGCCCGGGAGGTGTTACCGTCGAATCCCGTGGATCGCGTGATCACTTTGCTGATCAAGCACGGCGGTCTGCATGACCGCGACAGACGACACGGGAGCAGGCCTTGGCCCCATCAGCACGGACGACCAGGCACATTTTCGTCACCGGGGGCGTCGCCTCCTCGCTGGGTAAGGGCCTCACCGCCTCCAGCCTCGGCAACCTGCTGACCGCGCGCGGGCTGCGTGTGGTGATGCAGAAGCTCGACCCCTACCTGAACGTCGACCCGGGGACGATGAACCCGTTCCAGCACGGTGAGGTCTTCGTCACCGAGGACGGCGCCGAGACCGACCTCGACGTCGGGCACTACGAGCGGTTCCTCGACCGGGCGCTGTCCGGCAAGGCGAACGTCACCACCGGCCAGATCTACTCCGACGTGATCGCCAAGGAGCGGCGCGGCGAGTACCTGGGCGACACCGTCCAGGTCATCCCGCACATCACCAACGAGATCAAGTCGCGGATCCTGGCGATGGCCGACCCGGACGAGGACGGTCAGCTCCCCGACGTGGTGATCACCGAGGTGGGTGGCACTGTCGGCGACATCGAGTCGCTGCCCTTCCTGGAGGCGATCCGCCAGGTCCGCCACGACCTGGGCCGCGACAACTGCTTCTACCTGCACGTCTCGCTGGTGCCGTATCTGGCGCCCTCGGGTGAGCTGAAGACCAAGCCGACCCAGCACTCGGTGGCGCAGCTGCGCAACATCGGTATCCAGCCGGACGCGATAGTGCTCCGCTGTGACCGGGAGATCCCGGTCAAGCTCAAGGAGAAGCTGTCGCTCTACTGCGACGTGGACGCCGAGGCGGTCGTCGCCGCCCCGGACGCCCCGAGCATCTACGACATCCCGAAGGTGCTGCACCGGGAGGGGCTCGACGCCTACGTGGTGCGCCGGCTCGGCCTCTCCTTCCGGGACGTGGACTGGGCCAGCTGGGACGACCTGCTGGAGCGGGTGCACCGTCCCCGGCACACCGTCACCGTGGCGGTGGTCGGCAAGTACGTCGACCTGCCCGACGCGTACCTGTCGGTGAGTGAGGCGATCCGGGCGGCGGGCTTCGGTCACCGGGCCCGGGTGCAGCTGCGCTGGGTGCCCAGCGACGAGTGCGTCACCCCGGCCGGCGCCGCCGCGGCGTTGGCCGGCGTGGACGGCGTCCTCATCCCCGGCGGCTTCGGCGTGCGCGGCATCGAAGGCAAGATCGGCACCGCCCGGTACGCCCGCGAGGCCGGCATCCCGCTGCTGGGCCTCTGCCTCGGTCTGCAGTGCATGACCATCGAGGTGGCCCGGCACCTGGCCGACCTGGACGGCGCCAACTCGTTGGAGTTCGACGAGCAGGCGGCCCACCCAGTCATCGCCACGATGGCCGACCAGGAGGACATCGTCGCCGGCCGGGGCGACCTGGGCGGCACCATGCGGCTGGGCGCGTACCCGGCGACGTTGACCGAGGGCTCGATCGTCGCCGAGGCGTACGGCAGCACCGAGATCAGCGAGCGGCACCGGCACCGGTACGAGGTGAACAACGCCTACCGGGACGCGCTGACCAAGGCGGGCCTGCACATCTCCGGCACCTCTCCGGACGGCCGGCTGGTCGAGTTCATCGAACTGGACCGGAGCCTGCACCCGTTCTTCGTGGCCACCCAGGCGCACCCCGAGTTGAAGAGCCGTCCGACCCGCCCGCACCCGCTGTTCGCCTCGTTCGTCAAGGCCGCGGTGGCGTACTCGCAGGCAGACCAGCTGCCGGTCGACCTGGACGCGGCGGCGGAGGCCCCGACGGCGCGCAAGGCCGCCCGCAACGGCGCCGCGACGAAGGCGTCGTCGGCCTCGTGAGCGAGCGCAGCGAGCGAACCAGCAGGCTCACTGGGGCGTCTCGCGGCGTCGTCGAGCGCAGCGAGGCGGCGGCGTGAGCGCGATCGAGCACCGGTACGAGGTGCGTTCCCGAAAGGAGCGGTACCGGGGGCGGATCTTCGACGTGGTCACCGAGGAGGTGACCATGCCGGGCGGCGGGACCGGGCTGCGTGACCTCGTTCGGCACGTCGGGGCCGTGGCCGTGGTGGCGATCGACGACGCCGGCCAGGTGGTGCTGATCCGGCAGTACCGGCATCCGGTCGGGCGGCACCTGTGGGAGCTGCCGGCCGGTCTGATGGACGTCTCCGGCGAGGAGCTGCCGGTGGCCGCGCTGCGGGAGTTGGCCGAGGAGGCGGACCTCACCGCCGGGCGGGTCGACGTGCTGGTGGACCTGCACAGCTCGCCGGGGTTCACCAACGAGATCGTCCGGGTGTTCCTGGCCCGCGACCTCGCCGACGTGCCGGCCGACGAGCGGCACGAGCGCCACGACGAGGAGGCCGACCTGCAGGTCGTCCGGATCGACCTGGACGAGGCGGTCGCCATGGTCCTGGCCGGTGAGATCACCAACGCGTCCGCGGTGGCCGGGCTGCTGGCCGCGGCCCGCGCGCGGGACACCGGCTTCACCGCTCTGCGCCGGGCGGACGCGCCGCTGCCGCGCTGAGCGACGCCGCCGGTCCAGCCGGTGAGGGAGTACGCGCCAAAGGGGCCCCGCGGTCAGCCGCGGGGCCCCTTTCGCTTGCTGGTCTAGGAGTCGCGCAGCGGACGGCCCTGCGCGTCGGTGCCGCCGTTGACCAGGATGAGGATGCCGTCGATGAGGCCCCAGAGGCCGCCGATACCGCCGGTGCAGACACCCACCACGAGCTGGAGAACGGCGATCTTGGTGTGTCCGGTGTAGAACCGACCGGCACCGAAGGTGCCGAGGAAGATGCCGAGGACACCCGCGACGATCTTGCTCTTGTCGGAGACGCCCTGCGGGTACCCCGGCTGGGGGTAACCGGGCTGGTAAGGAGGAGTGGTCATGGGCGGACACATTAGTGATCCACTCGCCGGCTGTCCGCACCGCCACCCGACAGATGGGACGATAATGGTGAAACACTGTCCTGTTGGCTGAGGTGACGCTCGACCGCTGAATCCCGGCGGTGCCCTGACACATCGTCAGGACACCCGGGCACCGGATGCCACTGTGCTGGCTCGCGGCGGCACCGGGCGCGCCTAGACTGCCGCCGCAGGACCGGTGTACCGCGATGGCAAAGGGGCCGTCGTGGCACCGAGCAGTCGGGGGAGAGCAGCCCCGAAGAGAGGTGTCTGCATCGTGAAGGTCGGAATCCCCCGCGAGGTCAAGAACCACGAGTACCGCGTGGCGATCACGCCAGCGGGTGTCAACGAGTTCACCCGCAGCGGTCACCAGGTCTTCGTCGAGTCCGGCGCCGGGGTTGGCTCCAGCATCACCGACGAGGAGTTCGCCGCCGCCGGCGCGAAGATCCTCGCCACCGCCGACGAGGTGTGGGAGTCCGCCGAGCTGGTGCTCAAGGTCAAGGAGCCGATCGCCGAGGAGTACCACCGGATGCGCGAGGGGCAGGTGCTCTTCACCTACCTGCACCTGGCCGCCTCCAAGGAGTGCACCGACGCGCTGATCGATCGCGGGGTCACCGGTATCGCGTACGAGACCGTCGAGCTGCCCGACCGGTCGCTGCCGCTGCTCGCCCCGATGTCCGAGGTGGCCGGCCGGCTCGCCCCGCAGGTGGGCGCCTTCTACATGATGCGTACCGGCGGTGGGCGCGGTGTGCTGCCCGGCGGCGTCTCCGGCGTGTACGCGGCCAAGACCGTGGTCATCGGCGCCGGCGTCTCCGGCATGAACGCCGCCGCGATCGCCCTGGGCCTGCAGTCCGAGGTGCTGCTGCTGGACAAGAACGTCGCCCGGCTGCGGCAGGCCGACGCGATCTACCGGGGCCACCTGCAGACCGTCGCCTCCAACGCGTACGAGGTCGAGCGCGCCGTGCTCGACGCCGACCTGGTCATCGGCGCGGTGCTGGTGCCCGGCGCGAAGGCCCCGACGCTGATCTCCAACGAGCTGGTCTCCCGGATGAAGCCGGGCAGCGTGCTCGTCGACATCGCCATCGACCAGGGCGGCTGCTTCGAGGACTCGCGTCCCACCACGCACGCCGACCCGGTCTACAAGGTGCACGAGTCGATCTTCTACTGCGTCGCGAACATGCCCGGCGCGGTGCCGAACACCAGCACCTACGCGCTGACCAACGTCACCCTGCCGTACGCCCTGGAGCTGGCCAACCAGGGCTGGCGCGAGGCGCTGCGCAACGACCCGGCGCTGGCGCTGGGCCTCAACACCCACGCCGGTCAGGTCACCTACGGCCCGGTCGCCGAGGCGCACGGCATGGACGTGCTCCCGCTGGCCGACGCGCTGGCCTGAACGGTGGCGGGCTGACCAGCGGCACGGACTCCGCCGGCGTGGGCACACCACCCACGCCGGCGCTGCGCCGTGCCGTTCGTGGTTACCTCGACCACCTGACCGTCGAGCGTGGCCTCTCCGCGAACACGCTCGCCTCGTACCGTCGGGATCTGGACCGCTATCTCGCCACCCTGGCCGATGCCGGCGTCACCGACCTCGCGTCGGTCGGCGCCGGCCTCGTCGAGTCGCACCTGGCGCGGCTGCGCGCCGGCGACGACGCGCACCCGCCGCTGGCGGTCTCCTCCGCCGCCCGCGCGGCCAGCGCGGTACGCGGCCTTCACCGCTTCGCGCTGCGCGAGGGCCTGGCCGGCGCCGACCCGAGCCGCGACGTCCGCCCGCCCACGCCGCCCCGACGGCTGCCCCGGGCGCTACCTGTCGACGACGTGGTCCGGCTGCTGGAGACCGCCGGCACGACCACCGCGACCGGCGACGGCGCGTCCCTCGCGCTGCGCGACCGGGCGCTGCTGGAGTTCCTGTACGGCACCGGCGCGCGCATCTCCGAAGCGGTCGGCGCCGCCGTGGACGACCTCGACACCGACGACGGCGCGGTGCTGCTGCGCGGCAAGGGCGGCCGGGTGCGGCTGGTGCCCATCGGCGGGTACGCCGTCGACGCCGTGCGCGCCTACCTGGTCCGGGCCCGTCCCGAGCTGGCCGCCGCCGGCCGGGGCACCCCGGCGGTGTTCCTCAACGCCCGCGGTGGCGCGCTGTCCCGCCAGGGCGCCTGGGGCATCCTGCGCCGCGCCGCCGACCGGGCCGGGCTGCCCGTCGACGGGCCGGCCGCCGTCTCCCCGCACACCCTGCGCCACTCCTACGCCACCCACCTGCTCGACGGCGGCGCCGACGTCCGGGTGGTCCAGGAGCTGCTCGGCCACGCCTCGGTGACCACCACCCAGGTGTACACACTGGTCACCGTGGAGCGGCTGCGCGAGGTCTACGCGACCGCGCATCCGCGCGCACAGGGTTGAACCGGTAGCGGTCGGCGCCGACACGCCGGGCCGGTGCCGAACCCCCTGCTGGTCGGTGGCGTACAGTCGGCATCGGCGCGGACCTCCTGGGGCGACACGACCGGGGTGCGCAGCGGCGCCGCGAAGGACGTCGGACGGCTCCGACGCCGGGTGGGTCGTCGGGAGGGGGCAACGAGCACATGGCTGGCAACGGTGACCGTGCCGAGACCTGGACGTCGGAGCTCCGCGAGCAGCAGGCCACGCTCGGCGCGGACCTGGGTCCTGCGGACCCGGCTGCCTACACGATGCGCAAGCCCATCCCCGAGCCGATGCCCACCGACCGGCACGGCCCCGCGCGCATCATCGCGATGGCCAACCAGAAGGGTGGCGTCGGCAAGACCACCACCACCATCAACCTGGGCGCGGCGCTCGCGGAGTACGGCCGCAAGGTGCTGCTCGTCGACTTCGACCCGCAGGGCGCGCTCTCGGTGGGGCTGGGCGTCAACCCGCACAACCTCGACCTGTCCATCTACAACCTGCTCATGCAGGACGACATCCTCGCCGAGGACGTCGTCATCAAGACCGACGTCGCGGGGTTGCACCTGCTGCCGGCCAACATCGACCTCTCCGCCGCCGAGATCCAGCTCGTCAACGAGGTCGCCCGCGAGATGGCCCTGGCCCGGGTCCTGCGCACGGTCCGCAAGGAGTACGACTACATCCTGATCGACTGCCAGCCGTCACTCGGCCTGCTGGCGATCAACGCGTTGACCGTCGCGCACGGCGTGCTCATCCCGCTGGAGTGCGAGTTCTTCAGCCTGCGCGGTGTGGCACTGCTGCTGGACACCATCGACAAGGTGCGCGAGCGACTCAACTTCGACCTGGAGCTCGAAGGCATCCTCGCCACCATGTACGACAGCCGCACCACGCACTGCCGCCAGGTCCTCCAGCGGGTCGTGGAGGCGTTCGGCGACAAGGTCTACCAGACGGTCATCACCAAGACGGTGAAGTTCCCCGAGTCCACCGTGGCCGGTGCCCCCATCACCACGATGGACCCGGCCTCCTCCGGGGCACGTAACTACCGTCAGCTGGCCCGCGAGGTGATCGCCGCCCAGTCGGAGCGGTAGCCGGAACGCCCGGTGCCCGCCTCGTGGACTACGGTCGTCCGGTGACCGCGCCACCCCTCGACCCGCCCGAGACCGCCGCTGCGGCAGTGGTCGACGGTGTGCAGCCCACAGGGTTCACGGTCCGGCTGGCCAACTTCACCGGCCCGTTCGACCTGCTGCTGCAACTGATCGGCAAGCACAAACTCGACGTCACCGAGGTGGCCCTGCACACGGTCACCGACGAGTTCATCGCCTACATCAGGGCGATGGGCGACAACTGGGACCTGGACGAGGCCAGCGAGTTCCTGCTCATCGCCGCGACCCTGCTCGACCTGAAGGCGGCCCGACTGCTGCCGTCCGCCGAGGTGGAGGACGAGGCGGACCTCGCCCTGCTGGAGGCACGGGACCTGCTCTTCGCCCGGCTGTTGCAGTACAAGGCGTACAAGGAGGCGGCGGCGCACATCGCCGAGCTGGAGGCCGTCGGCGGCCGACGCTATCCGCGTGCCGTGAGCCTGGAGGCCCGCTACGCCGAGGCGCTGCCCGACCTGGTGCTCGGCATCGGCCCGCAGCGGCTGCTGAAGCTGGCCGTGAGGGCGATGACCCCGAAGCCGGTGCCGGAGGTCTCCATCGCCCACGTGCACATGGTCCGGGTCAGTGTCCGAGAACACGCGGCGATCCTCACCGCCCGGCTCCGCCGGGCCGGCTTCGCCACGTTCTCGCTGCTCTGCGCCGACTGCGAGGCGACCCTGGAGGTGGTGGCCCGGTTCCTCGCGCTGCTCGAGCTGTACCGGGAGGGCCTGGTCTCCTTCGTGCAGGAGCAGGCCCTGGAGGAGCTGACAGTGCGCTGGACCGGCCCGGTCGACGGCGACACCGAGCTGCACGTCGACGAGTACGCCGGCACCCTGGCCGACCAGGAGCCTGGGCCTGGGCCGGCGGGGGCTGACCTTGCGTCGACGGGGGAGGCCGGCGGGCCGGACGGGACGGGAACGACGGAGGGTGCGCGGGATGAGTGACGAGCAACGACGGGACTCGCTGGCCGACCAGGCCGCCGCCTGGGTTCCCCCGTGGGACCGCCCCCGCCCGCCCGCCGCCGACAGCGCTGCGCCGCCGGACGAGTCAGCCGCAGCACCGGACACCGAAGAACCCGAAGCGGCACCGCCTCGACCGGAACCCGACGCCGCCGCCAATTCCGCCGAGCCGGACGTGGTCGCCTCCGGCACGGCGCAGGTTGACCCGGATGGGCCGGGCCCTGTTGAGGTGGCCTCGGGTGAGCCAGATCCTGTTGAGGCAGCCTCGGACGAGGTCGGCTCGGCGCGGCCCGACCTCGGTGCGGTGACGGAGGCCACGGCGGGGGGTGGCGCTGGGGACGTACCCCGGCGGCAGCCGGCGGGGCGGCGGCGCGCGACTGTCGCGCCGGAGCCCGCGCCCGAGCTGTCCGACCCCGAGCTGCGCGGCGCGTTGGAGGCGATCCTGCTGGTCGTCGACGAGCCGGTCAGCGAGCTGGTGCTGGCTCAGGTGCTGGAGCAGCCCGCCGAGCGGGTGGGGCCGATGCTCGACGAGATCGCCGCCGGTTACACAGCGGCCGGGCACGGCTTCGAGCTGCGCCGGGCGGCCGGCGGGTGGCGGCTGTACACCCGGCCGGAATACGCTACGTACGTTGAGCGGTTCGTGTTGGACGGGCAGTCCGTGCGGCTGACCCAGGCGGCGCTGGAGACGCTCGCCGTGGTTGCGTACAAGCAGCCGGTGACCCGTTCGCGAATCTCAGCCATCCGGGGTGTGAACTGCGACGGGGTTATCCGTACGCTGGTCACCCGTGGCCTCATCGAGGAGTGCGGCACCGAAACGGACAGCGGGGCGTTCCTCTACCGGACCACCACGTTGTTCCTGGAGAAGCTCGGGCTGAACACCGTCGACGAGCTGCCGCCCCTCGCACCCTTCCTGCCCGACGACGTAGAAGAGCTTGCTGATGCGACCCGATAACCGTTCCCCCAAAGCCGACGCGCCCGTCTACGAGGGGGCTGAGCGCCTGCAGAAGGTGCTCGCTGCCGCCGGCGTGGGGTCCCGGCGCGCCTGCGAAGACCTGATCTTCCGCCGCCGGGTCACGGTGGACGGGCGGGTCGCCAAGCTCGGCGACAAGGTCGACCCGGCCACCTCCGTGATCCACGTGGACGGGGAGCGCCTCCAGGTCGACATTCGCCTGGTCTACGTGGCGATGAACAAGCCGCGTGGGGTGGTTACCTCCATGGCGGACGACAAGGGACGAAACGAGCTGGCGGACTTCATCGGCGCCCGGCTGGAGCAGCGGGTCTACCACGTCGGGCGGCTCGACGCGGACAGCGAGGGGCTGCTGCTGCTCACCAACGACGGCACCCTCGCGCACAAGCTCATGCACCCCTCGTACCAGGTGCTGAAGACCTACCTGGCCGAGGTGGTCGGGCCGATCCCGCGGAACCTGAGCAAGCGGCTGCTGGCCGGCGTCGAGCTGGAGGACGGGCTGGTCACAGTCGACTCGTTCAAGGTGGTGGACACCCTGGGCAAAAGCGCCCAGGTGGAGCTGAGCCTGCACGAGGGCCGCAAGCACATCGTCCGGCGGCTGATGGACGAGGTCGGTCACCCGGTCACCCGGCTGGTGCGTACCTCGATCGGGCCGATCCGGCTGGGTGAGCTGCGGACCGGGCGGATCCGGCGGTTGACCAACGCCGAGGTCGCCGCCCTGTTCAACGCGGTGGGTGACTGACCCCCAAGTTCGGGGTACGGCAGCCGGTAGGCTGCACCGATGGCCGGGACGCGGCCGCCCGGGTGGCGTGGGTCGCCTCCGGCGGCGTCGCGCGCGGGTCCGCTAGTGGCCCCGGGCATGATTGATGACGATTGACAACCGCTTGCGGCGCCAGATCACCGGGCGATCCGTGAGGTACGGGCTGAGGAGGACACGGTGGAGGAAAACGTACGGGCCAGGCGATGTGTGGTCGCTGTGGACGGGCCGTCCGGTTCGGGTAAGTCCACCGTGTCGCGGCGGCTCGCCGCGAGCATCGGTGCGCGCTACCTGGACACCGGGGCGATGTACCGGGCGATCACGTGGGCCGTGCTGCGCTCCGGCGTAGACCTCACCGACGCCGCGTCGGTGGCAAAGGTCGCCGGCGAGGTCAACCTGCGCATCGGCACCCACCCGCAGGGGTACGCAGTGACCGTCGACGGTGTGGGCGTGGACGCGGACATCCGTGGCACCGAGGTGACCGGCGCGGTTTCCGCCGTCGCCGCCGTGCCGGCTGTCCGTGAGCTGCTCGTCACCCGGCAGCGCGAAATGATCGCCAATGCTGGCCGGATGGTGGTCGAGGGTCGCGACATTGGCTCGGTCGTGGCGCCGAACGCCGACCTGAAGGTCTTCCTGACCGCGTCCGAGGCGGCCCGTGCCGCCCGGCGCAGCGCCGAGGACGCCGCGGACGTGGCGGCCACCGCCGCCGACCTGGCCCGGCGGGACCGCCTCGACTCGACCCGCAAGGTCAACCCGCTGGCCCAGGCGCCCGACGCGGTGGTGCTGGACACCACCGAGTTGGGCATCGACGAGGTCGTGGCGCGGCTGCGCGAGCTGCTTACCGAGCGGGGCGTGGCATGAGCGAGCGTAGCGAGCGAATCATCGGGCTCAGCGCGGTTGTGTCTCATGACGGTCCGGAGCGAAGCGGAGGAGCGGCATGAGCGCCGACTCGGCCGGCTGGGTCGAGCTGCGGGAGCCCGAGGTCGTCGTCGAGGAACCGAGCGGCCCGCAGCCGGTGGTTGCCGTTGTCGGCCGCCCCAACGTGGGCAAGTCGACGCTTGTCAACCGGATCATCGGCCGCCGGCAGGCGGTCGTCGAGGACGTCCCTGGTGTGACCCGGGACCGGGTTCCGTACGACGCGCAGTGGAACGGCCGGGCGTTCACAGTGGTGGACACCGGCGGCTGGGAACCGGACGCGAAGGACCGGGCCGCGGCCATCGCGGCGCAGGCCGAGACGGCGGTCGTCACCGCCGACGTGGTGCTCTTCGTTGTCGACGCGATGGTGGGCTCCACCGACGTGGACGAGGCCGCGGTGAAGATGCTGCGGCGCAGCGCCAAGCCGGTGATCCTGGTGGCCAACAAGGCCGACAACAACTCCATCGAGATGGAGGCCACCTCGCTGTGGTCGCTCGGCCTCGGTGAGCCGTTCCCGGTCTCCGCGCTGCACGGACGCGGCTCCGGCGACCTGCTGGACGCCATCCTCGCCGCGCTGCCGGAGGCACCGGCGATCGTGGAGAACCGTCCGCGTGGACCGCGCCGGGTGGCGCTGGTCGGGCGGCCGAACGTCGGCAAGTCCAGCCTGCTCAACCGGTTCTCCGGCGAGGAGCGGGCGGTCGTCGACTCGGTGGCGGGCACCACAGTGGACCCGGTGGACAGCCTGGTCGAGATCGGTGGTCAGACCTGGCAGCTGGTGGACACGGCCGGGCTGCGCAAGCGGGTCGGCAAGGCCAGCGGCACCGAGTACTACGCCAGCCTCCGTACCGCCGGCGCGATCGAGGCCGCCGAGGTGGCAGTGGTGCTGCTGGACTCCAGCGAGCCGATCAGCGAGCAGGACCAGCGGATCCTGTCGATGGTGACCGAGTCGGGCCGGGCGCTGGTCATCGCGTTCAACAAGTGGGACCTGGTCGACGCCGACCGCCGGTACTACCTGGACAAGGAGATCGACCGGGAGTTGCGCCGCATCCCCTGGGCGATCCGGCTGAACCTGTCGGCGATGACCGGCCGTGCCGTGGACAAGCTGGCCCCCGCCCTGAACAAGGCGCTGGCCAGCTGGGAAACCCGCGTGCCGACCGCGCACCTCAACCAGTGGCTGACCGCGCTGGTGCAGGCCACCCCGCACCCGGTGCGTGGTGGGCGGGCGCCGCGGATCCTGTTCGCGACGCAGGCGGGTGTGGCGCCGCCACGGTTCGTGCTCTTCACCACCGGCCCGCTGGACGCCGGCTACCAGCGCTTCGTCGAGCGCAAGCTCCGCGAGGAGTTCGGGTACGAGGGCAGCCCGATCGAGATCTCGGTCCGCCCGCGCAAGAAGCTCGGCCCCGGCGGCCGAGGCAAGGCGCACGGCTGACCCGGTCCAGTTCTGCCGAATGCCGGATGGGCGATCCTGCCCATCCGGCATTTCCCTGCCCACCCCCATCCTCCTAGGATGCTTTAGGGGTTGTGCGGTAGCTCTATGTGGGGTGGTTCGGCTGCCTCGCGACGCCGGTGGGGCCTGTGCGGACGACTTGGAGCTGCTGCGCTAAGCTGTACCGGCTGCCGCGGGGGAAACCGCGCGGGGGCGGGACGTGGCGCAGCTTGGTAGCGCACTTGACTGGGGGTCAAGGGGTCGTCGGTTCGAATCCGGCCGTCCCGACAGCGAGAAGGTTTCCGCAGTTCAGCGACTTGCGGAAGCCTTCTTTTTGTTGTTTTGTCTAGATGCGGTGGCGTGTGAGGCGCTGCTGGAACCCTTAACTCGGGTAGTTCCGCGAGCCGGCCTTGGTTGCCACCGCTATGAATCACCTGGTAGGCGCGATGCGTCGGCGGGATGTTGTCGCCGCTGGACCTCTTAACGGCAGGCGATTTCGGACAAACACGGCGTGATCCGACTGCGCCGCTATGGGCTCTTCTGTTGACAGGGAGCTGTTCCGGCAGCTGGCGCCCCGGCTAGGAAACGGCGGTCCCGGGCGCTTGGCCGGGAGCGCGCCGCACGACGGCGGGGCGGGGCGGAATCGCCCATGCCAGTGTTGGAATCGGCGCCGGTAGGTGATGACGCAGGCGAGAGCGAGGAAGGCTTACTTAGGGGTGTCGTCGCGGAGCTCCCAGCGACTCGGGGGGCGGCGGAAGGACACCGAAGGTATCCCAGCCAAGTTCAGACGCCCGGTCGCCCGCCAAGTCCTGACCGAGCCCGAGGCCGGCCTTTCACTCTCGCCTCGCCGACGTCGCCCGCGTGGCACCACGAGCAGGACCTCTACCCCCACGGTCAAACCAACACTGACATACGCCCCAGAACCACCCTCTGAAGAGAATTAGGGACCCATGCAACATCTTTAGGGACTCGCCGTGTAGTCATAGTGTGAAGGTGTCGCCATTCCCACCGGACGGTTCCGGTTTCGAGGCGTTCGTACGACAGAGCGCACCCGGGCTCCTGCGTTTTGGCAACGTCCTGACGCAGGACCGGAGCGCCGCGGAGGACCTCGCCCAGGAAACCCTCATCCGCGTCGGGCTCGCCTGGTCAAGGCTGCGCTTGGACGGCAATCCCGTCGGCTATGCCCAGCGCACCATGGTCAATCTCTTCCTTAACGAGCGACGACGTCGCAAGCCAATGCCCACTGACAAGATCCCGGAAGCCGGGCGCGAGGACGCCGGGCTGGCCGCGGTGGACTCGACGGCTGCAATCCGCCAAGTCCTCGCGAACCTGCCGCCGAAGCAGCGGGCAGCGATTGCATTGCGGTACCTGGCAGACCTGTCGGACGAGGAGATCGGCCAGCTGCTGGGCTGCACTCCAGCGACGGTGCGATCCCAACTTTCTCGAGGCATGTCCAGCCTCCGCGCGACCATGACAGCAGAAGGGTGATTCTGGTGGCCGAAAACCCCGCCGACGAGCTTGGCATCCTGGACAAGGAGGACTTCGCTCTTCCAGTCACCGACGCATTCATCGCCGGAGTGCATCGAGGCCTACGTAGGCGTCGGGTGCTACGTGTCGTGGCAGCAGGCGGCGCAGTGGCCGCGACAGCGATCGTCGGTACATTTGTGGTCACGCTGACAGGACCCACTCATGTGGCATCTCCTCCTAGCTCGACCACGGATTCAGCCGCCGCCTCACCGACCGCAGCTGCGGACCCGATCCACCAGCCGCTGGATGGCTACCGTGTCACCTTCGTGCCAGACGGGCTCCGGGTCGGTGTTCCCGGGAACGGATCTGCTAGCTACGCGGTGTCGAAGGACCACCTGCACAACGACGGCTCCGTGCCTCCGTCCGAACATCCAACCGCCGCAACGACGCTGCGCACCTACGTGCTGCCCAACGGGAGCAACTGGCTCGACATCTCGGTGCTGCGCCCAGAACGGACGACCGCCAAGGCTGGTCAGGCGCAGATCACCGAATGGTTGACCGGTTGGGCCATCAAGGGCACCGAGGTGATCGATAGATACGATCTTTCGGCCGGCCAAGCCCAACTCACCAAATTCGTGGGCTCCGAAGTTACAGCCCACCAGCTGGTGATCACGACACCGGACGGTGTGGTGATCATCGTCGGTGGGAACGGGAATGTTCCGGTTGCGGACTTGAAGGCGGTCGCTGCGGGCGTCCTACCTCAGTAATGAAGGGCTCAATCGGATGGAAATCGGCAGACGACTCACCGAACGGCTTCGGGTGTACGCCGAGGTCGGTGAGAAACGCTCCCGAGCCTCAGCACCCTCGGAGAGCGCGTGGACACCTATGGTAGAACGCGAAATCTTGACCGACCCAGACGGACCTGTGTACCCCTTCGCTACCCTGCCGCCGCAGGCGAACAGCCCCTGGGTAGTGTCCGCTAAGCCCCCAAACGTGAAATTTCGGTCAACGGAGCTTCCTACCCCTTGCCATCCGAGTCTCACATGAAGTTGCGAGTATGCAGGGCGGATAGTTCGGCGGCTTCGTCGTCGGGGAAGCCCAGCCGGGACAGGTGGCGTCTGCGTCCGGTATCCATGTCGGCTTGCAACTGCTGCACGGCGAGGTGGCCGCGAGTGAGTGCCTCGGGGGTCCAATCGCCTGCCGCGAGCAGGAGCAGGGCGTCGAACACATCCTGATTGAGGCCGGCGGTGTCGATGAGTACGTCGTGGCGCCGTTCGATGGCGCCACGCAGCCGGCCGAGCATTGTCGGGTCCGATGCCGACTGGTGTTCGAGGTGCGCCACCCCGAACGCCACGTGCCGGGCCTCGTCGGCGCGGGCCAATCGGGTGACCGTCTGGGTGACAGGGTCGGGGGCGTATCGATCGAGGAAGGTGAGCAGGTACACAAAAGTGCCCTCGCCAAGTACTGACAGTAGGAACGAGGCCAGGGTGAAGTCCGGCTCGGCCAGCAGTGAAGCCAGGGACGCCCGGCCGCCGGCCGAGGAGGTGCCCATCCGACCACCGGTGTGCAGCGCCCGGCGGGTGAAGACGTCGACGTGCCGGGCCTCGTCGGCGGCCTGAACCGCGAGTAGCCCGACCACCTCACGGAAGTGCGGGTGGATGCGGGTCAGCAGCCGAGCCGGGATCACCAGGGCGGCCTGCTCGTTCTCGACCAGGTAGGTCATAATCTGCACGACCGCAGCCTCGATGTCCGCCGGCAGTGTGAACGGCGAGTCCCAGGGGACTACGGTCGCCGGGTCCCACTGCGCGGCGGCCGCGTGAGCGTAGAGCCGGGGTGCCAGGTCTGCCCAGACGATGTCCCGGTCCGCCAGGTCGTAGGCCGGCTCGGGCCCGCCTGCTTCGAGTAGCGCGCCGCGGGCGGCCAGCCCCCAGTGCCCGGGCGGGCGGCGGGTCACCGTGCCGGGTTCGCCGGCCCGTTCCGCGCGCGACCAGCGGTCGGCGTCTTGGCGGCCCTTGACGACCTGGACCCGGCCGTCGTCGCCGGTGGTCGCGCCGTGGCCGGCCGTCCGGCACCAGGCCCTCAGGTGCAGGGTCAGGAAGGGGTCGCGGCCGGTGACCGTGATCGTGCTACCCGGCGCCAAACCGGCCAGAGTTTTCTGTACCAGCAGACGGCCGCCGGTGTCGAAGGCCAGGCCGGCCAGGTCCAAATTCACGGCGAGTACTCGTCCGCGGTTACCCTTCCCGTCCCGTCGTAGAAGCCGGATGCGGTGACCGCCGATTCCAGTAGGTTGTATCCGTCCGTACGCCCAGGCTCCCAGGAGGTAAGTCCCTCCAGGTCCAGCAGCGGGCGCATGGCCGGGTCGGCGTACGACATCGACAGCAGCAGCTTTTCAAACCGCGCCAACAGGGAAGGGTCGGCGATACCGGTGACCGTCATGTTGCAGTGGTCGTAGAGATCAGTGGTGGTGAGCAGCCGGGTGCTCCCGGAGGGCAGCACGCCCTCCTTGGTGAAGAGCAGGTGGTTGCCGTCGAGCACGCAGGCGGCGTCGACCTCGCCGGCGATCAGTGCCCGAGCGGCGTCACGTTCCCCGCCGACGTGGTCGCCATGCAAGCCGACACCGACGTCGAAACGGCGGACTGTGAAGTCCGTGCCGGGCTGCAAGCCGTAACGGCGAAGGTGCTCCAGCGGCAGCAGCGTCGCCTGGGGTGAGTCGACTGCCCCGGTCGCGACCGTCCGTCCCCGGAGGTCGGAACAAGACCGAGACGGGCCGGGACGTGCGGGGCAACACAATCCGCACGACAGCGTGTATCACTTCGATCAAGTGTGACTCGGCCTACTACAACTACTATCCGGACGCGACCAGCACCAACCTTGCTCCGGATCCACGCAATGACCAACTGATCGAGTACCGCACGGCCAACTCGTACAGCCCGACAGACCCGATGTTCCTCACCCGGTTTGGGTACGACACCGTCGGCAACCGGACGAGCACCACCACTCCGCCCGTCGCGGGTTTCCCGACTGGCAAGACCACCACCGTGACCTACACCAGCGCGACCACGCCGGCGGTTGGTGGCGGCACGACGCCGGCCGGACTGCCGGTGACAACCAGGTCCGCTGGTGGCACCACCCAGACCAACGAGTACAACTCCGCCGGCGATCTGGCGCGGATCACTGATGGCGCAGGACTGGTGACCGAGTTCGCCCATGACGGCCTGGGTCGAGTCAGCACGAAGACCGTCAAGACCGAAACCCTGGGGGACCTGACCACCTTCATGGGGTACGACGCGGATGGCCAGGTCGTCGAGCAGACCGAGCCCCCCGTGCTGAACCAGGTCACCGGCGCGGTGCACACCGGTCGAACGTCGACTGACTACGACCCCGACGGCAACGTCACGGGCCGCCGGGTGCAGGACCTGACCGGTGGCGACGCGGAGCGTGCGGTCCAGAGCTTTTACGACGATCACAGTAGAATGATCAAGACGGTCAATCCCGCGGGCGTGGCGACCCTGCTCGAATACGACATCTACGGCAACACCATTGCTGAGGTAACGTGCGACAGCTCTCCGGTGCCCGGAAACCCCTGCCCTTCGGGGGATGTGCTGCACGCGGTACGCAAGACTTTCGACGGCGAGGGCAACGACCTGGTCACGACGGTCACCGGCGCCGACGGAACCACCACCAGGGTCAGTTTCAAGGCGTACTTCCCGGATGGCAATCTCGCCTCCGACACGGACGCCATGAATTACACGACGAACTACACGTACAACGGAGACGGCACGCTGCGACGGGCCACCCGTACCGACGGCACCCGCACCTACGTGCTCGAGGAGAACATCCACCGGCCCGACGGGGAGTTGTCGAGCCAGGAAACCAACAACGGCGCAACCCGAACTGCGTACAGTCGTGACCCCGCCAACCGAGTTGTGCAGATCAGCACCGGAGCGCCGACCGACGCCTACGGGACCGGCCGTGTCACCAGCTTCACCTTCGACGCCGATGATCATGTGCTTACCACCCGGTCCAGCGACAAGGGCGGGACCACGGTGCTGCAATCGACCAGCCGCACCTACGACCCGCTCGGCCGTATGACCTCAGAACGGATCGCCGCGGACCCATCCGTTGCGCCGAACGCCTGGTTCAAGCTGGACGAGGCCACCTTCAGCGACGGGTACAACGTCGCCTACGACTCATCCGCGGTCGCCTCGAAAGCAAGCGGCGGCACCGAGGTAACCATGGGGGGTGGCTTCGCTACCTTCAACGGCAGCAAGGGCCTCCAAGTCAACGCCCCCGTCATCGACACCACCGCGTCTTACTCGGTCTCGGCCTGGGTCAAACCGAAGGACTTCCTGGCAAACCAGACCGCTCTAACGCAGCGAGGCGCGAACACCGCAGCGTTCTTCCTTGAGTACAACAAGGGCCTTAACAAGTGGTCCTTCCGCACGCCGTCGTCGGATTCGACTACCCCATCAACCAGCTACTCGGCTACGTCGAGTACAGCATTGGCCGCGAATACTTGGGTCCATCTGGTCGGCGTCTACGATGCCGTTGGCAAGACCCTCAGCCTGTACGTCAATGGCATTGCCGGTACCGGAGCCACCAACCCTTCCCCCTTTGCGTCGCAGTCGCCGAACATCGGTGGCGGTACCCTCCCTTATGGTGTCAGCACCCAGTTCAGCGGTTCGATCGACAACGTGCAGCTTTACCCGCGAGCGCTGTCCGCTGGCGACATCAACACCCTCTACGGCGGGGGCAACGGCCGCACCGGTGAGGCATTGGGATCGACCACCGGTCCGACGACCAACTACACGATCGACGAGCTGGGCAACACCACCGCCACCACCGACCCGAAGGGCAAGACCACCAGCTACGAGTACGACCAGGCTGGCCAGTTGGTGAAGACGGTGGAGCCGTCGGTGACTGCCGAGGTGTTCGGCACAGCTGGTGTGCCTGTCGTCCCGGTCTCTCGGATCGGCTACAACACGTTCGGCGAGATGGTCGAGACGCAGGACCCACTCTCGAATGTCACCCGTACCCGAGTGGACGCTCTCGGCCGGCCCACCGAGGTCATCGCACCGGACTACACCCCGCCCGGCGGTGCGCCAATCGCCGGGGCATCGGTGCTCACCGACTACGACAAGCTCGATCAGGTGCGCTCGGTGACCAGCGCCGACGGTAAGACGACAAGCTACGACTACGACTCCCTCGGCAATCGGATTGCGGTCACCGATCCGCGGGGCAAGGTGTCTCAGGCGACCTACGACAAGCTCGGCCGGTTCCTGGAGTCGATCGACCCCACCGGCGCCAAGCAGACGTCAACGTACGACCTGATGGACCGACCGCTCACCACGAGCCAGGTGGTCCGCCAGACCGGAGAGACCAACACCACTAACTATGACTACGGCACCGGCGCGCTCGGCCAGGGCCCGTGGCCCCAGGCAGTGACCACCGCGGCAGGCGTGAAGACCTCGAGCACCTACGACTTCACCGGCGCGCCACTTACCACCACCGACGGTGCGAACAACCAGACCAAGTACCAGTACGACGGACTTGGTCGCACCACCAGGATCACCATGCCGGATGCTACGGCGCAGACCGCCAGGTACGACCCGCTCGGCCGGCTCACGCAGCAGCAGGACCTGGACGCCACCGGAACCGTGCTCGTCACCCGATCAAAGGGCTACGACGACAACGGCAACCTGACGTCGTCGACGGACGGCCGCACGACCACCACCACCTTCGGGTACGACGCAGTGAACCGTCTGACGAGCCAGAGTCAGCCGGTCACCGCCACCACCGCGATCACGACCAGCTTCGGATACGACGCCGCCGGTAACCAGACGCGCTTCACCGACGGCCGGGGCAACCAGTTCTGGACCACCTACAACCCCTGGGGCCTGCCCGAATCACGAATCGAACCCTCCACCCCGGGCCACCCGAACCTGGCCGACCGCACCTTCACCACGACCTACGACAAGGCCGCTCGGGTCGTCGACCAAATTGCTCCTGGCGGGGTACGCACCAGCAACAGCTATGACGACGCCGGCCGACTGACCCGACAGGCCGGCACCGGTGCCGAGGCCACCACGGCCGACCGGACCTTCGACTACGACGACGCCGGGCGGGTGACAGGCCTCGGGGTTCCTGCGGGCACGAACACCGTCTCGTACGACGACCGTGGCCTGCCGTTGTCCATCACCGGTCCCGGCGACTCGTCCTCGTTTACCTACAACAAGGACGGGAGGATGGCGTCGCGCACGGACGCCGCCGGCAGCAGCAGCTACACCTACGACAACGCCGGCCGATTCCGGACGGCGGCCAATACCACCACAGGCGTCAACCTCGTGGTCGGCTACAACAACATGTCGCAGGCCTCGTCGATCAGTTACAACTCCGGCAACGTGCGGAGCTTCGGATACGACGCGATGCACCGGCTGAAGTCCGACACACTGAAAAATGCCGCCGGTACCACCACCCTAGGCTCGATCACCTACGGCTACGACAACAACAACAACGAGACCTCAAAGGTCACCACTGGCTTCGCCGGGTCCAGCTTTAACACCTATACCTACGACCTCGCCGACCGGCTGTCGACCTGGAACAACGGCACCACCACCATCGGCTACACGTACGACGGCGCGGGGAACCGGACCCAGGCCGGCGGGAAGGTCTTCACCTACGACGCACGCAACCAGCTCGCGACGCAGAGCGGTGGCGTGACGTACTCGTACACCGCGCGAGGAACCTTGCGCCAGACCAGTTCCGCGGCGGGTTCGTTCGCCACCACTGCGGACGCCTTCGGCCAGGTGAAGTCCCAGCAGTCCACGGGCGGCACCCGCAGCTACTCGTACGACGCGCTTGGTCGCGCCGTCGTGCCGGGTTTCCGGTACACAGGTCTCGACAACGACCTGGCCCAGGACAGCGGGGCGACCTATACCCGTGGCCCGGATGGTTCGCTGCTCGCGACCGGCTCCGGCACAGGGACAGGCTCTCGGTACGCGTGGACGGACCAGCACGACGACGTCGTTGGCCAATTCACCGCCACCGGCACCACCCTCTCCGGGTCGACCACCTATGACCCGCTCGGTGCCGTCGTCGCCTCGTCCGGTCTGCTCGGCAGCCTCGGTTACCAGTCGGAATGGACTGACAACCTGACCGGGCGGATCAACATGCTCGCTCGGTGGTACAACCCGGATACCGGTCAGTTCGACACCCGGGACACCGCGTCCAACAACCCGGTGCCCGACTCGGTCAACGCCAACCGCTTCCAGTACGGCGACGCCAACCCGCTGACGACCACGGACCCGACAGGACACTGGGGCCTCTCGAGCCTCAAGAAGGCCTTCCGCAGCACCGTTTCTTTGGTCACCAACCCTGTTGCGGCGATCCAGACCACCTACCGCGCCGCTACCACCCTGGCGAAAAGCTCCTACCAGGCATTCAACTACGTCCGCTCCGGGAAGGCGTGGCAGGACGTAAAGAAGACGGCACGCAACGTCAAGAACAACCTGAAAAAGGCCGCCCACGTCGTCAAGGACACCACGGTCCGCTGGGCGAAGAAGAAGGCCCAAAAGGTCAAGGACGCCTATCACGCGGCCAAGAAATGCGTCTCCGGCGGCGTGAGCAAGTGCGTGAAGGAGACTGCGAAGAAGGCGGCAAAAGCCGCCGTCACCAACCTCAAATCAACAGTCGAAGCGATCAAGAAGGATCCGTGGAAGTTCGCGGCGACGGTGGCCGTGGGCATCGCAGCAACAGTCGCAGTGGCCGCCCTGTGCGCCACCGGCGTCGGGTGTCTGATCCTGGCTGGTGCCGCCGCTGGAGCGATGTCCGCTGGCGCCGGATACATGGTCGACGTGGCGCGCGGAGATGAGAAGTTCTCACTGGGCAACCTGGCCAGCACAATGCTCGAGGGCGGCCTGGACGGCGGTCTCTCGGCCGGGGTGAGCAGGTTGACCGGAGGTGCGACGAAGCTCGCCGGCGGTGGCGCCAGTCGGGCGCTCGGCGGCAAGAGCGGCAGAAGCGCTGGGCCGAGCCGGCCACAGGCCGGCGAGGGACGACAGGCCGCCTCGGGTTGTAGGACTCAGCGGCATAGCTTCGATCCGGCCACCCGGGTCCTCATGGCCGACGGCAGCACCAAGGCGATCAAGGACATCGCACTGGGCGACAAGGTGGCGGCGACCGACCCCGAGGCTGAGGAGACTGCGGCCAAGAAGGTCACCGCTCTGCACGTCAACCAGGACCGAGACCTCACGAACATCACGGTGCGGGACGCCAACTCGGGCAAGTCGACGGTGCTGAAGACCACGCAGCATCACCCGTTCTGGGACGCCACCGACCGCAAGTGGGTGGACGCGGCCGACCTGAAGGTCGGCCACCGCCTGCTCGTGCACGACGACAAGCGACTTGAGGGTGACGGCACCGGTGCCGGCATGGGTGGCGGGGGACCTGGAGCGCAGGTCAGCGTGGTCGAGGTTCAGAACCTCGGCGGCGACGCCGAGATGCGCGACCTCACCGTCGCCGACATCCACACGTACTATGTGATCGCCGGCACTACACCGGTCCTCGTACACAACAACAATGCCTGCGAACTCGTCAGTGATGGCACGCCCTCTACTGCGACGGTAAGCCCACAAAGGTTGGCCGATGATGCGAGGGCATTGCACGATACGTACGGCGTCGGAACGCGGGCCGATCGGGGCGCGACGGTAGCCACCGGGCAACTGGGAGGTGACCTCGTGTACGCGGTAAACCAGAATGGTACGAATCGCGCGCTGCGTGCTTTGGCTGCCAACCTGGGGTACAGGCGAGTATTTGCTACCGATCTCAATCCGCAGATTGATACGGATGCTGAACAGATCCTCTTTAATGCAATCGATGAGGGCGATGAGATTGCTGACGGGATCATTTCCGCATCTCGGCCAGCTTGTGGGCCAACTAGACAAAACTGCGCTGCGCGAGGCAACGACTATACGAATATTCAGCTGTACCACCAGCGAAGGTAGACTGGCCCTCACTGGATCCCGTGGCCCGAGGATCGTCGCCCCACGGGATCCAGTGACATTGAATCGGCTGACGATTGAGGAACCGATGCTCTTGCTGTGGGACAACATCATCGAGGGCTATGCTGCTGAGCTCAGTCATATGACCAGGTCCGAACTGTGCGAACTCTCGGTCAGGGGCGTCGAGGGCACAGTTCTGCTCTTCGATCCTCCCTTCGTGGAATACTTTCCACCGGCGACTGCGAGTCTATTTGATTCGACGCTCGCCTCATGTCGCTCAGCTTCGCCGCTGTGGAGGCTGGAGAGCGGTCTCGTTAGTGATTTCTACCTGAGCCTCGATTCACTTCCCAGCGTGCCCATTCGACCGGGGGTTGGGCCGTTTTTGATGGCGTTGACTCGCCTTGTTGGGGGTATCGCCGAGACGATGGATGCTGACGTCGCGCTTGAGATTCTGTCGGCATGCTACGAGTCGATACTGCTTTCACAGCTGACCGGTAGAGTAACGGTTGAAATGCAAGAGAATAATGACATGTGCCGTAAAGTCATACGATTTCAGGAAGAATTAATTGCCGAGTACCAGGCAAGATGACAAGGGGTGCTCGCAGGGGCGTTTCATTTCGCTGGTCCTCCCCGGGGGCTTCACGGGTCTTTTTGGCGGGACCTGGCGGTAGATTTCTTCGTAATCGAGATGTTCGTGTTTCGCCGGATCGCCATCGAGCCGAGGACGAACGTGCAGGTGGGCCGGGCAGCGAACTGCAAGCCTGAGTCACCACACCATCATCGCCCGTAGATGCGACAGATCCTCCGTGCACTGTTGGGTGCTGGACGGGGCAGGGATCGGGGTCCATCCACCGTGATGTCGATACCTTGGCTGCTGGGTGAAGGCGCGTGTGTGGGTCAGATATGAAGGTGGGGGGCGGGTGATCCCTTCGACGAATCCCCTGGGTGGGCGGGAAGTAGACCGTCGTTGCCTCGCCGGCAGGATCAGGGCTGCCAGCACTGTTCGCCGTCAGGGACTATCCCGACACCGTGCACGGCGAACAGGGGCGCCCGAACCCTTGCGCCTCTGCAGCGTTGGATCCCGCTGCGCGAAGAGCAGGGGAGAAAGCAGAGAGCTTGTCCTAGGATGCTTACAAGGGGTGCCTTCCACAAAAGAGCTACCTGGACCCGATGTCAGGACGGGTTCTTGACCGGTCGCCGTAACGATTCCGGTGACGGATCGAGGCCTGCAGCCGCAGAGTGATTGGCATCAGGCAGCAGCGGGCGACACGAAGGGCTGTCGTTCTGTCCGCATCTGCGGACGTATCAATCGGTTCTGGCATACCGTGACAGAATCGTTGTAAAACTGGGGGTCAAGGGGTCGTCGGTTCGAATCCGGCCGTCCCGACAGCGAGAGGGTTTCCACAGGTCAGAGCCTGTGGAAACCCTCTTTTTCGTGTTCACGGTGGTTCGTCGAGGTCGAGTACGCCGCTTATCGACCCCTTGACTCGACGGGTGACCGACATGGCTCTTCTGGACCTCACCAAGCTCACCACCGACCTGTCCTTGACCTGGGCGGGGTACCTGCGCGACTGGGACCGGACGCTGCGGGCGGGCAACTACCCGGAGACGACCCGGTACAACTACCTCCTCGCCGCCGCGCAGCTGGCCCGTTACCTGGCCGAGCATTCGCCGGACCCTGATGCCGCCGACGCCGCGGAGGACCCGACGGAGGTGACCCGGGGGCATGCGGAGGTGTTTCAGGCGTGGATGATCGAGACCCGGTCCGCGTCGACCGCGTTGAACAAGCACAAGGGTCTGCAGCAGTTCTTCAAGTGGTTGCTGGCGGAGGAGGACATCGACCGCTCTCCGATGGATCGGGTCCGGCAGCCCAAGACGCCACAGAAGCTGATCCCGATCATCCGGGACCAGGACACGAAGAAGCTCCTGGACGCCTGCAAGGGCAAGACCTTTCCGCACCTGCGCGACGAGCCGATCATCCGCCTGTACTACAACACCGGAGCGCGTCTGTCGGAGGTCGGCAACCTCCTGCTCGATGACGTCGACCTGAACACGGAGTCGGTGCACTACCACGGCAAGGGTGCCAAGGACCGCCGGGTCCGATTTGGGCCGAAGACGGCACGGGCCATCAGCCGCTACCTACGGGCGCGGGGCAAGCACAAGGGTTCGGAGCTGCCGGATCTGTGGCTCGCCGACCGTGGCGGCCGGAGGTTGGCGGCCAACGGCATCAAGATTCGTCTGAAGCGGTTGGGCCTCGCCGCTGGCGTGGCGAACGTGCACGCCCACCGCTGGCGGCACAACTTCGCCCACGAGTGGAAGCGTGCCGGCGGGACACCGGCGACCTGATGCTGCTGTTGGGCTGGACCTTTGAGGACATGCCCTGGCACTACGGCGCCAGCGCGGCGGCCGAACGCGCCCAGGAGATCCAGGTGCAACTGGGCATCGGGGAAGGGGTGTAGACGCGGTCGGCCGATCCGAGTGCCGGCTCGGCCGACCGCGTTGTCCTCGTCGGGTCTAAGTCGAGTCAGGGCTGGTTTCGGCGTACTGGCTCCGGTGCAGATCCCGGTACGTCTTGTCGTACAGAGCTGCCTCGGATGAGCCGATCTCTCGCTGATCGGCTCATCCACCTTCCCGACGCCTTCAGTCCCGGTCGATGTTCCAATCGGTGGCGTTGCCTAACAGCCGGCTTGCAGGCGACGAACTTGCCCTACCGGACTGGCCGCAGCCGGTACGGTCTGGTGTCAGTGCGCGCGACTACCGGACGCTCCATACCAGTAGGCCATCGAGCTGAGACCCTTACCGTGAGTCTTCTGCTGAACTGCATGAACATCGGCTTGTGACAGACGAGTTTGCGATCTACGAGCAGATGCTGGCGGTGGGACGGTTCGGCGACCGTTCGAGACCGGCGATCGCCGCTACCTCGCCGAAGGCACCATGGCATTGATCACCACGCCCGCCCCCACCGTCGCGACAACCGAACTGGCAGCCGCATGACCACCATCGCCTGGCCCGACCGCAGAGCCGACATCATCACCGCCCTGGCGGTCCTCGCGACCCTCCGCCCGCACACCCCGACGTCATGGCCCGGCCTGACCGAAGCCGTGCACTGGCTCATCGACGACACCTTCTGGGACCAACGCTCACCCAGCAGCGACATCGGCACCATCCTCAGCAGGGCCAACGAGGCCGACGCGATCACCGCAACACTCAAACCCCTGTCAGCCATCCTCGACGAACTCGGACCCACCGCAGCCGACGACGACTACCTCACCCACCCCCGATGGCACGAAGTCACCCACGCCGCAGCCGACGCTCACCAACTCATGACTGGCCAAACGCCAACTCGACCCGAACACTGAACAAGGAGCAGAGACTCACGCTTACACCACGTCACGGGACGTGACCGACCTGTTCCGTTGCGGACCCACCAGATGCGGCGGAGCGTGGCGCTCGGTCGGCGGTGAGAGCGGAATGTCAGGTGCCCAGTAACGCCGATCAGCGGGCCTGGGCAAGCAGGACCTCGATCATCGTTTGAGGTTCGATGGTTTCTGGTCGGTCACTTACCTGCCCGTCGCCGAGTTCGATGACCCGCCACAGGCCGTCCGTGCGCAGAGCGAGGTCCACGGTGACGAAAGGCAGGCCGAGCCCGCCGACCAACGGTGCGACCGGGGCAAGGTTGACCTCGACCGGCACCGAACCGTTTGGGCTGTCGGGATGCGCTCCGATCAGAACGCATACACCGTCGATCCACCACGTCCGTACCTCGGTCGAGGCGAATCGCTCGAAGCGCCGCAGCACGAGCCCGCCCACGAAGTCGTCGTCACGCAATTCCAAAAAGCGCCTCGCCACGCTCCACGCGGCCGCGCCGTCCTCGAGCTCGGGAATGAACGCGGCCGAGTCCCAGTAGTGCTTCATCGACTTGCTGTAGTCACGCAACACCGCTGGTCCAGCGCCCAGCTCGGCACGCGCGCGGTCGAAGTCCGCCCGCTCGGAGCCCGTGGTCCACACCGATAGCGGGGTCACGGAAGCTAGAGCGGCATACCAGCCAGGCAACTCATGTGCCCGCCGGTACTGCTCAGCACCAGTCCGCAACACCACACCACGTTCAGCGAGCACCTCAGCGAACATGGCGTACTGCTCGCTACGCAGCATCCAGCCGCGGTACACGGCCATACCGCTGCTCGAGACCGAGGCGACCGCACGGCGCACATCTCCGCCCCGCGCCAACGCGTCGTGGTCGATCACCGCCACGTCCAGCCCGGCAGCACGCGCAGCCCGCGCCTCCGCGGCAAAATGCTCGTCCGGGTGGCGCGGCCGAAGAGGGTCCGCGGGAACCAACAAGATCACGCCTACATCCTGCCCCAGACGGCCATTCGACCTCGAACTGTTATCGCGGGCCGCCGCCCGGGACGCGGCATGAGAGTGTTCCTGATCTTGAGTCAGAAACCTCGGAAGACACCATCCGCGCCCGCTGAAGTCGCAAACTCGATGTAGTCCATTTTCGCAAGCGATAGGTTGTTCTGGATCGCCTGCACCTGCTGCGGCAGTGCCCGGAACGGTCGCGCGTCGACCCCGGCGTTGAGGTTGATGACCAGCACGGGTTGGTCTGGCGTGGACACAGCGACAGCGTCGATCACGAACAGCACCGGGTGCCGGTACTCGTGCGGGTAGCTCGGTGGGTAGCCGGCCACGATCGTCCCTTCGTCCAGGCCGTTCAACGCGCGGTCCTCAACGAAATCTACGTCCGCGCCGAAGCCCTCCTCGGTAGGCTCCGCGATCCACTCCCTGATCCGGTTCCAGTCGGCGTCATCGGTGAAGTCCGCCCGCACCACTGGAACGCTCCACGTCCCCGGCAACTCTGCCACCGGCGCAGCGTAACCGCCGAGGCCGGCCCTGGCCTAGTGGCGTACACGCAGCGCGCCGGCATGTGCGGACACACCTTCCTTGGCGCCGGGCACACTACGCTCGGAGGCCGGCCTGCCCAACGCGCGGTGACACCAGATCTGCTGGCACCGTCGGACATCAGAATGGTCCGAATTGCCGGGGGCGCGGCTGCGGCGGCGGCCCCTACGGAAGCGTCGCTCGGCAGGCCACTCGTGCGGGCCCACTGGGGCCAGCGCTCCACACGCGCCGACGACCCGCACACCGGTTTCGCGGTGACGGCGGCCGAGGCCCCCCTGGATGGCAACTGAAACGCCGCGCGGCTTCCGGTAGCCGAGTTGAGTGTGCGGAGGGTGACGAACGAGCATGCTCTGGGACAGACGGCATCGGCACGATGTACGTCATCCGCCGCAGAGACAGAACCGTGTCTGGTTGATTAGATCGACGGGCCGAAGATTTTGCGTCGTAGGGCGGGGATGGCGGCGCTCGCTCGGAGAAGCGCACGGAATGTGGCCCGGTTCGTTGGTGTGGCAAGGGCGGCGTTGGTCGCGTTTCGGGTGGAGAGGGCTAGGGCCTGGTTGGCGTAGTGCCGCATGGCGGTTTCGTAGACGCCGATGCCGCTTACCGGGTCGGTGCTGGTGCTGAGGGCTCGGCGGAGGTGATCAGCGTCGCGCAGGGCGGTGTTGGCGCCGATGCCAGCCATGGGTGTCATGTTGTGGATGGCGTCGCCGAGGAGTGTGACTCGCGAGGGTGCCCACTCGGGGAGCTGGGGCATGGTCCGTAGCGGCACGGTGGTGATGGTCGCGGCGTCCGTGGCGTCGACCAGGGTCCGTAGCGGTGCTGCCCAGTCGTGGACGCGTTCGGTGACGAGTCGCTTGAGCTGGATCCCGTCGAGGTCTTTCATTCCCTGCGGGTATGAGTTTTCCGATCCGGCCCAGGCCCAGACGACGTACTCGGCGGCGCCGTTGCTGACGTCGGTGTTGTCGGGATCGCCGGTGGGCCAGGTGGAGAGGAACATCCACCCGTTGCGGGCGGGGACGACGTTGTTGATGCCGCCGTCGGCGAGGTCGGCTGGTAGGGCGGCGGCGACGGTCCCTGCCAGGGGGACGCGGCCGGCGATGTTGATGATGCCGAGTTCCTGACGTTGCAGGCTGGGGAGACGTTGGTGGCGTACCTGGGAGTTGCTGCCGTCGGCACCGATGAGGATGTCGCCGTCGGCGTGGGAGCCGTCGGCGAAGTACGCCCGGACGCCGTCGCTGTGCAACTCATAGTGGGTGAACTTCTTGTCCCAGTGCACGAGTGGTTCCGCATCGTCGGTGCGGGTGTTGTGCAGGAGGGCTTCGTGGAGCTTGCCGCGGCTGATCGCGCGGCGTTTGGTGATCGGGTCGGTGGTGTCTGCGGGGAACCTCTTGTCGATGGTGGCCAGGACGCCGCGGCGGGGGTCGTGGAACCGGATGATCATCGGTACGGGAGTTCCGGCCGCGTCGATCATCTTCCAGTTCTCGGCGGGGAGGCAGGCGTGCAGGGCGCGAAGGCCGTCGGCGTTGAGGTGGATCCCGTAGCTGGCCGGTTGCTGTGCTCGGTGTGCCGATCGTTCGAACACTCGGGCGTCGATTCCCGCGCTTCGTAGTCCGTGCAGGAGAGCCAGGCCGCCGAGGCCCGCGCCGGTGATGAGAACGCGCATGAGGTGCTGCCTTTCGTGCCAGCGAGCTGGCGGTAGAGCCCGCCGGCCGACACCCGGCGCCCCGAGACGGGCGGTGCGGTGAGCCCCCGGAGTATCAGGCGGGTGGGTTCACGGGGGCGACCATCGTGCGCAGGAGCCGCTGGAGTTGCTGGGCCTGCGCAGCAGTGAGGGGAGCCGTTGCGGCCGAGGCCGCGGGTTCGGCAGCCTGGTGGGCCTGGGCGAAGACCTCACGCCCGTGCTCGGTCAGGGTGACGGCCCGCAGCCGCCGATCACCGGGCACCAGCTGGCGTGAAGCGAGATCGAGTCGTTCGAGGTCGTCGACAATCCGGACGATCGAGGCTTTGTCGTGGTTAGTGTGCGCGACGAGGTCACGTTGGCTGAGCGGCCCCGAGGCGTGCAGCCGCATCATCACCATCAAGTGGCGCCGCTCGATGCCGAACGGCGCCAAAGCATCGTCCATCGCCGCCGCTACGCGGTCGTGCGCCTGACGCAGCAGTAGCCCGATCGCAAAGGGCGACCCCTCCTCCGGGTTTTCCGGAGTGCCGGACGTAGCTGACTGGTCGGCGAAGGCTTGTTCGTTAGGCACGCCCGAACACTATCTCACGAGACACAGGTTGGCAAGAAACCGTTTCACATGCAACCATGTTGGTCATGAGCAACCAACGAGCCACCCTGACGATCGGCGATCGAATGCCCGAGTACGACGCCAGCCGCAACCCCGAACCACGACTCCAACCTGGCCCGCAGCAGGGCCGCCACCAGGGACCGGAGTCAGGATGGGCGGCGATCAGGCAAACCTGGAGTGACCCTGAGCGCTGGGTCGGGATCCTCGTGGCCGCGGCCCCAGGCCTAGTGTTTGTCGCGGCGAATGTCGTTGCCTCCCTGTACCCGGCGATCATCGCCGCTGCCGTGACCGCTCTCGCCGGCCTGGGCTACCGGCTGGCGCGCCGGCAGTCGCCGAGGTCGGCACTGATCGGCATCCTGGTGGTGGCGGTGTGCGCGCTGGTCGCCGCGGTTACCGGCGAGGCGCGGGGCTTCTTCCTGGTGCCGACGCTGATCCCGTTCGCCGTGATCATGGCGTGCCTGGCCAGCATCATCGCTTGCCGCCCGTTGACAGGACTGCTGCTCAACCGGGTCACCGGCGGCCCGCGCGATTGGTACCGCAACGCCGCGCTGCGCCGCGTCCACCTGGCCGCCACCAGTGCGGCGATCGGTGTCAACGTCATCAACGCCACCGTGCAGGTGATCTTCTACGACCGGGGCGACACCATCGTGCTCGCCGTCGCCCACGCGGCCACGGGACCGGTCTTCGCCACCCTCGCCGCGGTCACGATCGTCGCCGTCCGCAAGACCCTGGCAGCTCAGCGATGACCGCCCCCACCGAGCGCCCGGCCGGCCGACCAGGCAATCCCGCAGCCGCGAGCGCCGAGCTGACCGTGACGAGCGTCTTCACCGTAACCGAACAACACCGGGACCAGCTGCACGCGCTGCTGACCGCCAACGGCCACGACGTCCTGGAGCACACGCCCGGATCCCTCGGTTCGACACTGAGCCGATCCGACGACGGGCGACATGTCATCCACCACGCACGCTGGCGCGACGACGACGCCCTGGCGGCAATGCTGGCCAGCCCTGGCGGCCGTTCCAGCATGGCGGCTTCTCGTCTGCTCGCCGACGTGCAGGTCATCCGTTCCCACCACACCCTGGCATTTGACGCATCGTGACGACCACGCGAACCACACCATCCCCGCAGTCCCAACCCACGTCGTCGAGGCGGCGGTGGCCGATCTGGCTGTTCCGGCTCACCATCACCACCGCTGCGGTTCTGGCCTTCGACCAGGCCGTTTTCGCCGGCCAGTTCCTGTCCGGCAGCTACGGGGCACTGCACCTGCATCGGGACACAGCCACCTTTACCGTCGCGGCGCTCGCGGCCAGCGTCGTCACCGCGACCGTGTGGCGCCGCGCCGGGGCGGGCCCACGCTGGCCGCTGCCCGCGTCGATCGTGCTGTTCGTCCTGACCGCACTGCAGACCTGGCTCGGCTACCAACTGATCCTGGCCGTGCACATCCCCCTGGGCGTCACCATCATCGTGCTGCTGATCGCCCTCACCGCCGCTGCGTGGAGGAAGACCCGATGAGCACCATCAGCCGCAGAACCTTTCTCGGCATCGCCGCAGCCGGGGTCGCCGCCGCCGGAATCGGCGTCCCCTTCGTCAGAGGCATCGCCGGCGCCAGTTCCACCGGAAAGGTCCTGCCCAGCCGCGCACCGCTCCCACCGCCATTCCGACGGCGGCTCACCTTCCCGCCCGTACTACGCCCGACCCGCTCCGACGCGACCACCGACTACTACGACATCGCGCAAAGCGTCGAGAGGGCCACGATCCTGCCTGGGCTGTCGACCGAGTTGTGGGCCTACAACGGCTCTTTTCCCGGGCCCACCATCCGCAGCAGACGAGGCCGCACCGTCAAAGTCCGGCACACCAACAACCTGCCGCTACCCACCGTCGTCCACCTGCACGGCGGACGGACACCACAGGACAGCGACGGCTACCCGACCGACTACGTCTACCCGACCGACATGAGCTACTACACCCGGCACCATCGCCATCAACAGACGGGCAGCGGCCACGAAATGGTCACCGGCGGCGACACCCGACAGGGTGAGCGGACCTATACCTTCCCGCTCCAGCAGCGGGCAGCAACCCTGTGGTACCACGACCACCGCATGGACTTCACCGGTCCCAGCGTCTGGCGAGGACTCGCCGGCTTCCACCTGCACCACGACGACGAAGAAGCAGATCTTCGCCTGCCGGACAACGAGCATGAGCTGCCACTGATGATCACCGACCGCAGCTTCGACACCGACGGATCGCTGCTCTACCCCAGCCTCGACCCCACCCTGGTCAACCAACACGGAGTTCACGGCGACTACGTCGCTGGCGTCCTCGGTGACGTCATGCTCGTCAACGGCACACCCTGGCCCATCGCGCCGGTCGACCGGGGCACCTACCGGATACGCCTGCTCAACGCCTGCAACGCCCGACGACTGTCACTGCGCCTTGACCCGGCGGCTCCGTCCGCCATCACCCAGATCGGCACCGACGGCGGGCTCCTCGCCGAACCCACCCGACACGATCACCTCGAACTGGCCCCCGCCCAACGCTTCGACGTACTCGTCGACTTCTCCCACTACGCCCCGGGCGCCGAAGTCACCCTGGTCAACGACTTCGGCACTGCAGCGATGGGACAGGTCATGCGATTCGTCGTCGGCGAAGGCCGGCCGCAGACATTCAAAGTCCCGGATCGACTATCCGCCATCCCGGTTCTGCGGCCAGCCGACGCGGTCGCCACCCGCAAGTTCGACTTTCGGGCCGGTGACGTCAACGACCACGACGGCTGGCTCATCTCCCAAGCCCCGTTCAGCCCCGACTCCGTCGCCGCACACGTTCGCCTCGGCAGCACCGAAATCTGGCAACTGAACGCCGACTTCCACCACCCCGTCCACATCCACCTCAGCCCCTTCCAAGTCCTGGCTCGGGGCAGTGGAGGTCCAGGTCCGTTCGACGCCGGCTGGAAAGACACCATCGACCTACGCCCCGGCGAACAAACCAAAATCCTCATCCACTTCGACGGCTACCGAGGCAAATACGTATTCCACTGCCACAACCTCGAACACGAAGACATGGCCATGATGGCCAACCTCGTCGTCACCTGAGCCAACCCACAACAATCCGTCCAGACGATCGAACTGAACCAACAAGACGCCTCTCCGCTCACACAGCAGCGCTTTCACGCACCCATCAAGCCGACACCACCGAGAGGTGCCACGGCACAACCAGCCGACGAACAACGTCGAGATGGCCCGGCACCGTGACTTCACCATCGCCACCGACTGCCCGGTCTACTTCTGCGACCCGCACAGTCCCTGGCAACGCGGCAGCAACGAGAACACCAACGGGCTGCTACGCCAGTATTTCCCCAAAGGCCAATTCGACTTCACCACCATCGACCAAGCCGGCCTCGACCACGTCGCCGACGAACTCAACGACCGTCCCCGCATGACTCTGGGCTGGGCCACCCCCGGTGAGAAGGTGGCCCAAGTCCTCGGTGTTGCAACCACCGGTTGAGCCCGCCTGACGTCGTCTACCGCATCATGATCAAAGACACGGAGACCTCTCTGCTGCCCGCGGGTTGACAAGAGAGGCGCCATCATCCCGGACGGGGTAGGCATCTTTACGTTCGCCCGCTACTGGTGCTCGTGTCGGTGTTGGTCGCGTCGATGTCTTACCTCCCTTGACGCGCTGTGCGCTGCTGGTGGACGGTGGCCGTGATTGCGTCGATCTCTACAGTGACTGCCGCCTGATGTCGGAGGACGGTTAGCCATGCGCACCTGTATCGCCTGCCGGGCGGACCACCGCACCGTTGTTCGTATCGGCAGTTGGGGCCTGCCGCACGGTACTCCCGGGCACCAGGTCAACTACCGCTGGAGCAGCCTGTCCGCATGTCCCTTGTGTGAGGCGGGCCTCCTCGTGCACTTCGATCATGATTGTTTCCACCAGCCCTGGGAGGAGCCGTGGGACATGGACTGGTCGTGGCCGGTCGCCGTTGACGGGGTTCAACGGTTGAAGCCTGCTCTTGCCCGGTGTACGGATCCGCTGAGTCCGTCGTGCGAGTGCCTGGTGCACCGGTCGTTGCGGGACAGCATCGAGCGGCCCCCGTCGCGTGAGGTCCCGGTGACGGTTGTACTGGCTGAGGAAGGGCTGCCACAGGTTCGGTCAGTACGCATGCCCTGAGGCGGGCGCGGCACGGAGGCAGGGCTAGCGGGGGCGGTCAGACCTGGCGGGATTCTGTGAGGGCCCCCCGTTTACCCCCCGAAAACCCCGTCCAATCGTTGACGAAGGGTGACAAGAAGCGATGAGTGCCTGGCGGTGTCTCTGCAGCTCAGCGACCATGTTCGGCAGGCAATGACAAGCTTGGTCCGACTACTGTCGGTAACAAGGGGTCGTCGGTTCGAATCCGGCCGTCCCGACCGGTTGACCTGGAAGGATGAAGATCCTTCCAGGTGTCGGCGGTAACATCCGGTAACGGATGATCTTTGTTGGCGGTAACGGCGTGGATGGTTGGCCGTCAACGTGCCTGCTGCACAACGCTTTGACCTGCCGCTTCATCTGCGTCCTGGATGGAGCGGCAGTTCTGCTCTTGATTGCGCGTCAAGCGCTGCAGATGTTGTCGGCTGTCGCTGCATCGAAGGGCTTGCGGCCGGGGAACCGGCCGGCGTGGTGGTCGGGGTGGCAGCAGCGGTTTGACCTCGGCCAGAGTTCGTCCGAGACGATCCACGGCGGCTGCTCACCCTCCTCACGTCCAGACAGAACGATTCCCGTATCCCGAGGACACGCCTTACATCACTTCGTGTTGGTGTCGATGGTGTAAACCACGTCTGACTCGACGTCGTGGCGGGTGATGCCGGGTACGTCGGTCACGTTAAGCAGTGGTTCGTATGGGGTGCCTTGGACCCGGTTGCGCAGCAGGACGACGCTGCGGATGCCGAGTTGGTGCAACCGATCCAAGGCCGGCTCGCTGGGGAAGGTCGCCATAACGTCGCGGATCGCCTGACGGTTGGGTGTGGTGTAGCTGGCCGCACCGTTGACCATGGCGGGAAAACCGTCGGTCGACCAAAGTAGGACGTTGAGGTCGATGCCGTCGTCGGACGGCAACACCATGATCGGAGCGTGCGCGGAGGCTAGCGCCATCGCGGCCGGTTTGGCTGGGGTTTGGGGGTGGTTCAGGTCAGGCAGGCCCTCAGCTAGCACGAGGACCAGCAACGGAACGGTCAGTATCCGTGCCGCTTCCACCGACCATTTCGGCTTGGCGTGCCTGCGAGCCACCTCGGCCAGGTGGGTAACCAGGCCGGCCGCGAGGATGGCCAGGCAGAGAGTGGGCCACAAGATCAACCGGCCCGGTGTACGGGATCCATCGAACCCGGGCACGTAAAGATAGAGCAGGCGGTAGATCGGCCCGTTCGTGCCCAGCGCGAACAACACTCCGACGACCGCCCCAAACAGCAGCAGGAGCCGTTGCACCGGTGACCAGCGGGATAGGAACAGGCCGGCGAAGGCCAGTAGATACAGTGCATACCCGCACAGCAGCACTTTCTCAGTCGGTGCGCCACCAAGAGCGGTGCGGGCGTCGTTGTGTAGGTTGCCCCAGGGCAGCGAGGACTGCGGAGCCACGAGAAGTCCGCGCAGTGTCGGGGAGAAAAAGGCGACGTAGTCCCAGTCCCGGGTGACATGTGGGTTGAGCTCGCGCACGTGTTGGTACGCGTATGCGAAGTATCCGGTCACCGCGGTGAAGACCAGCCCGCCGATCAGATCACCGACGATCAGCCGGCGGCTAAGGCGTGGGCGGTGGATCAGCCAGGCTATCAGTGTGATCAGGCAGAGGGCGGCGAGGACGTATACGAATCCCAGCCCCACGCCGAAGCCAAGGCTGACCTGCCAGGCCGCGACCAGCCAGCCAGCGAACGCCCAGCTCGGCCGGACTCGTTCGGCAAGGTAGCCGCGGGTGAACGAGAGTCCGTGGCCGCGCGCCAGCATCGCCAGGGCCAGAGTGATACCACCGGTGGAGAGAATATTCAAATGGCCATCGTGGCCGTAGCGCCAGGGCGCGTAGGCGAGGGCGGCCCCGGCTACCGCGGCGGCGACCTTGTTCGCGCCAAGCTGGCGCAGGAGCGCGTAGCCTCCGAGGAAGGCGAGCGCGAAAGCCAGCACGAACAAGATGTTGTAGCGCAGCACGGCGCCGACTACACCGCTGCCGATCAGCCCTGCCGGGGCATAGCCGAGCAGGGTGTCGTTCAGGGCTAGGCCGTACTTGTCGGGATAAAAAGCGTTGGTGTCCCACAGGCCACGCAGACCGTGGGTGAGAGCGTGGCCACCCCATCCCACCAGCCATGCTTGGGCCGTCGGGTCACCCGCGTCACCGACGATGGTGTGGGCCGGGTCGGCGATCGGCACAGTCTTGGCGCCGGCAGTCATCACGCGAATCGCGTACGGCGGAATCAGCCAGATCATCGCGACAGCGAGGAGCACTGAACCGAGGCCCGCGATGCTCAGTTCCCGCCGATGGGCCCCCCGTGTCAGCCAGTCCCTCGTGCCTTGACTGGCGCGCGCGAGTCGGCCGGTTTGTCCACGCTCGCTGAGAGTGACGGCTGATGTGGGGCCTACTGCCGGTGGCTCTACCTGCGTCATCACATTGACCCTCACTGTTGAACCGCCGCAGTAAATCATGAGCAGGGCGGCGCATAGAGTCAAGACTGTCGATCAATGCCGATCGGGTAGCCGGGCCTTACGCTGTTCATCAAAGGCGTCTTGTCACGCAGGAGTCGCGGTCGGTGCAGCGGCGCATGTTGCCGCTGTCGAAACAGGACACGCCAGGGTTGCTGCAGGCCCTCGCCCGGGTTCCGGACCCACGGGACGCCGGCGGACGGAGCAATCCGCTGCCGGGACTGCTCGCGATCGCGATCGCGGCGGTGGTTTCGGGATCGAGCCGCGTCGTGGAGATCGTCGAATGGGCCGCCGACCTGCCGGACGCGGCGTGGGATCGTCTCGGTGAACCCGCGACGCGTTCACCGTTGCCCGGCGGGTGCCTGACGGCAGCACCCTGTCCCGGGTAATGACCGGTGTCGACGCCGACGCCCTCGATGCTGCGGTGTGCCGTTGGCTGCTCAGCCGGGCGGTTCTGACCGGGGCCGGCAGGCGCGTGATCGCGGTCGACGGCCAGACACTGCGCGGCAGTGGGCCGACCAGGGCCCAGGTGCACCTGCCGGCCGCACTGGACCAGGCAGAACAGATCGTCCTGGCGCAGATCAACGTCGCTCAACAGCCCCGCGGACAGATCAGCGGGAACTCCCGCGGCGATGGCGCCAGCTGGCAGGTCACCGCGGACGAGATCGTCACCATTGTCGTCGAGATCGATGTCTGCCGGGTCGAGATCCTCGGCGAGATGGGCGACCAGTTCGGTTTCCTTCGCGCTGCGCTCGGTGTCACTCGCCCCGCCACGCTGCTGAGCCCACCAGAAAGCCCGGTACGCCAGACGGGAAAGCGCAGGGTACGCCGTTCTCTGCGATACTCGCCGTCGACGGCCGGGACATTGGTGCGTCGCCGAGGCTGACATGGTCCCCGTCCGGGGAGGGCTCGCAACTGGCGACCGTTCCCGGTGCCCGGCGGGAGAGACGATGACAACACCACCAAAGTCCCCGAAACCTGGCCGGCATCGTCGCTGGTGGCGGGTTCTGGCCGTGCTCATCACCGTCGTGGTGGTGGTTTGCGCCTGTGCCGTTGGCTGGGTACGACAGTTCGGCGTTCCGCTGATGGATACTGACTACAGTGCGGAAACGTTCGTCGTGGAGAACCATCTGGCGAGCAAGCTGACGGTTGAGGAGACGGGCGGCGTCCCCGTCATCCATAGCGTGTCTGCCACGAGCTCGGCATTGATCCCGCTGGGAAGCAGTTGCGAGCGGTTGATGCGGCTGGTGGCCCGAGATCCGGCCGGTCGAGAGATCGCCAGTCTGGATGACCCGCTGTGTGAGCCGCGTACCTGGGTGATCGAGGTCGACGGCTCGACGCAACTGCTGCGGGAGCGCCGCTGGCCCTACCCTGGATAGCGCGCGCTCAACCCGGCCGAAATGGCCGCCAGTTCGTCTGGAGCGATTGATGATGTGCCGCGGGCTCGCGGCGGTGCCTTTGCTGGTTCGGGGACACCGGACGCCCCAGTACCGCGGACCCGTCGGTCTACGGACCGGTGGTTGGAGCCGCTGGCGGTCGTGCAAGACAAGAGTTCGTCCGGACTTCTTGGTATGGGAAGCGCTTGACGATCCGCGGTAACGAGCCCGGTAAAGGAGTGGATCGCGATGGGCGGATGAGGCAGTGAGCCACGGCATGAAGCGGCATTTCTGTGCGTAGTCGGTTCGAATCCGGCCGTCCCGACGTAGGTCAAAGGGCTGATCTTGAAACCGGGTCGGCCCTTTCCGCCGTTCTGGGGACCAGGATCAGTCAAGTTGGAGCTGACCCGACGCTGCTTGACCGCTGGTCAAGTTCGCTGATTGATCTCTTCGCTTGCCGAATTGATCTGCCGACGCATCAAACGCCGCGCGAGCGCGGCGGACCGTGACCGCTAGCGCTTGGCCTGCTGGCGGCGGTCCGCGCCCGCAGCGGCGGAACTCCCAGGCTGCCTCCGCGGAGGCAGCTCAGACTTAGAGGATGGCGCGGCGGGCGGCACGGCCTCAGCCTGCGGCCGCAGCGGCGATGTAGGTGTGGAACGCCGCTACTTGTTCATTCGTCCCCACTGCCCGTCATGGCCGTAGGGCGGCTGCGGGACGTGCAGGGTGAGGTCGTCCGCGCCAAGGCTTTCACCGAACAGACGAGCTGCACCTGCGTGGGCCAGTGCCCAGAGATCCGCTGTCCTACCCGTGCGGCCTACCTCCACCTCGCCATCCGGACCCTCGACCAGTACGGCGTATGAGCGGTCAGGCTCGTGCCGTACCCGTGCTCGCACCTGCATCTTGGGGTCGCTCATCCGTTGATGATGCTGCAGCCGCTCCAGCGGCAGCGCCGCCGTGCAGCCATTTGTACAGCCATGCCGGCCGGCGGCTGCCGGCGGAGGGTGATCCCGGCCTGCTGGCGACCACCGGCCGGCATCGGCCGGGCCATCCGGCGGATCGGTGCCTCACAACTTCTCGGCGCCAAGCTTCCGTCGTGCGATCGACTGGTAAGCACTGACCACGCGGGATAGGTCAGCTCGCGCCTCACGCCAGTCATCCCTGGACCACTGCTTCATACGGGCTTGCCTGGCCAGATGGACGAGCTGCCCGTCCAAGCGGCCGGCGACATCCACGATCTCACGATCTTCGAGCAGTTGGACCTGAGCCAGGCGGGAGTTGACGTGGTCCTCCAGGTCCCGGGCTTCCACCCCGATCTGTTCCTTTTCTTCGAGCGGCGCCCGAGCCAGGTTCCCGAGCTGGAGAACAAGAGCATGGGTGGCAGCGAAGAAGCCCGCCAGTCGCTCGGCTCTGTCCGCCCGCTGCTGACGGCGGCGTTCGAGTGAGTACTGGAGCCCAACGACGGCCATGGCCACCACTGCCGAGATCGAGGAGGCCAGGAGAACGGTTCCCGAGTTGCTCACTGGGTCAGGCTAGGGCAACAAGAGCGCGGGGCTCTGCCCCGAACCTGGGCTCTTCTCAGAGATGCCGCGCGCACCTGGACCGTGCCTTGCGTTCTTTGAGCGTGCCAGCTCTCCGGGGGCCAAGTGGGGACCAGAGGGCCTGCGCGACAGTGCGCGGCACGACGTCGACCGCACGGTCGATCTAAGGGACAGCGTGCTTGACGTGCTGGGGGTCAATGGGTCGTCGGTTCGATTCCGGGCGTCCCGATAGACAAAAGCCCTGACCAGCTAAAACGTTGCTCAGGGCTTTAAGTTTGTCTATGGGGTTTTGGGCCGTCCCCCGAAAACCCCCCATCTACCGGGTTGGCAACGTAGTCCGGGCGGTGAGCAGGTCAAGTCATGTGCCCCACACTGCGGCGCATCCCACGGAAATGAGCGGATGGAGCGGCGCGGCGGGTAGCTATGACATAGATGGGATTACATGTCTTGCGTGATCTCAGGTATGAAGGCCGAAGGCACGTCTCGGTGCTGATTCCTGAGAAGGAGCGACAGATGAAACATGCCCTGCGCCGCCTACGAACGGGGGCGGTCGCGCTCGCCGCCTGCACACTTGGGCTGAGCCTACTGTCGGTACCCGCCGCCGAGGCGTACTCGGTTGCCCCTCTTGCGCCACAATCCGAGCGGGCGCCGGAATCGAACCAGTTTTCGGCTGAGGGTGTGACCACGATCGGTGAACTCCGCACCGTCGACAGCTCCCTGTCCTACGCCCCCAGCGGTGGGACGCAGGTCATTCAGCACCCTGGTGCCACCTACGTCAAGGTGCACTTCAGCTCGCTGCGACTGGCCCAGGGCGACTACGTCACCGTGTCGAGCCGCGACGGCAAGGAGAGCTACCGGTACGACCGCCACCTGAACCGGGCGACCAGTTCGGACTACACCACCGACGGGCAGCCGGGTTTCTGGGCGATGTCGGTGGAGGGCGACACCGCCGTGGTGACGCTGCACAGCAGCCGCCCCGCACGTGGCAGCGCCGCCACCATCGACCGGTTCTGGCGCGGATACGACCGCACGGAAATCGCGGCGCACAACTTCTCCACCCAGTCCGTGTGCAGCACCGATGCCCGTCGGGACGTGGTCTGCTACCAGAACAGCCACCCCACCGAGTACGCCCGCGGCAGGGCGGTGGCGCGGCTGCTGATCAGCGGCGGTGGACTGTGCACCACCTGGCGGGTCGGCAACACCAACCGGATGCTGACGAACAAGCACTGCTTCTCGACGCAGTCCGCCGTCAGCGGCAGCGAGATGCAGTTCAACTACCAGTGCGCCACCTGTGGCGGCGCGAATCCCGGCGCCGGCACCAAGGTCAGCGGTGCCACCCTCTACAGGGTGAGCAGCGGTGGCTCCAACCAGCTGGATTACACCCTGTTCTCGGTCAACAACTTCGCCGCCATCCAAGGATTCGGCACGCTGTATCTGGCAACTACCGCCACCAGCAACGGCACCCGGATCTATGTCCCCGGGCACGGCGACGGCAGCGCGAAGCGCCTGTCGATCTACGAGGACACCCAGAACGGCGCGACCTGCGCCGTTCGGAACGCGAACTACAACACCTGGAACATCAGTTACAGCTGTGACACCTCCGGCGGCAACTCGGGTTCACCCGTGCTGAACGCCAGTCACCGTGTGATCGCACTGCACCACCTCGGCGGTTGTCCGTCGAACCAGGGCGCGAAGGCGCACCTGATCTACAACGAGATCGCCAGCCTGATCGACAACGGCTGAGACGGTGGGCCGCCGATGCGCGCTCTGCGCCTTGGCGGCCCATCAGCATCTCCGCCGCTCGACCTGGCTGACGGCGTCGCCGGACGACGCCGCGCGTCGATGACGTCAAACACAGGCCTCGGCGGCGGCCAGCGTCACGCTCGCTAGGGCTCGAGTCACGGTCCGGGCGGCCAGCGGGTCAAGGTCGCCTCTGCAGTGCGCCGGACGCAGCACCTCAGCCTCCATCAGCCCACGGCGCTGCATGTGAATCCACGGCGAGGCTGTCACTCGGTCGTCATCAGCGTCATAACCGATGATCAGCACAGCGTCAAAGCCCTCAGCGGTCATCACCATCGGCTTGCCCAGCCCACGGCCGATTGCCCTCATGACGGCGCGCAGCATGTCCAGGCCCCGCTCGCGGCACGGGCCTGCACCGGGACGGCCGATTGTCTACTCAGCGCCACCTGACGAGGACAGTCGGGCCGCCCATCCGCCTGCGGCGGCGGCGACGGTGCCGAGGCGGCGGCGGGTCGGGCGGCGGCGAGTTGCTCCGCCTGGTCCCACTCTTCCGGCTGGCACCGACCGGTGTGGCTTCATGTGGCCCTTCTCTTGACTTTCCCCAAGGTCGGGCGTAAACAAAGCACAAGCAAAGCGAAACGGCGGTGAAACAACAACATGTACGCCGAAGAACGACAGCAGGAGATCCTCCGCATCGCCCGGGATGTGGGCCGGGTCGAGGTGGCTGGCCTGGCCGATGAGCTCAACGTGACGTCGGAGACCATCCGCCGCGACCTCACCATCCTGGAGCGGGCAGGAGTGCTGCGCCGAGTCCACGGTGGAGCGATTCCGGTCGAACGACTCGGCTTCGAGCCCGCGTTGGCGGCGCGTGATGCGGTGCTGATCGAGGAGAAGGAGCGCATCGCCAAGCTCGCCTTGAGCGAGGTGCCGGAGGAGGGCGCGATCATCCTCGACGCCGGCACCACGACCGCCCGGCTGGCCCAGCTGCTGCCGGTCGACCGAGAGCTGACCGTCGTGGTCAACTCGCCGGTCATCGCCACGACCCTCGGTACCTATGCCAACCTCAACGTCCTGCTGTTGGGTGGGCGGGTCCGCGGGAAGACCCTGGCGACCGTCGACGACTGGGCGCTGTCGCCGTTGGCGGACCTCTACGTCGACGTCGCGTTCATCGGGACCAACGGCATCTCGGTCGAGCGTGGGCTGACCACCCCGGACCCGTCCGAGGCGGCGGTGAAGCGGGCGATGGTCCGTGCGGCCCGCCGCACGGTGGTGGTCGCCGATCACACCAAGCTCGGCAACGACTATCTGGCGCGGTTCGCTGAGCTGGCCGACGTCGACCTGCTCATCACCGACAGCCGTGCCGACCTCGACCTGGTCGGTGACCTGGAGTCCGCAGGCGTTCGGGTGGTGCGCGCATGATCGTCACCGTCACCCTCAACCCCAGCCTCGACCGGGCCGTAGAGGTCGACTCACTCACACGGGGCGAGGTCATCCGGGCTGCCACCGCTCACCTTGACCCCGGCGGCAAGGGCGTCAACGTATCCCGTGCCCTGCTGGCCAACGGGGTGCCGTCGGTAGCGGTGTTGCCGTCCGGCGGTGACGAGGGCAACCAGCTCATCCGCCTTCTGGAGGCGGAGGGTGTGGAGGTACTCGCTGTGTCGATCTCTGGAAGGACCCGTTCCAACATCACCCTGGCCGAGCCCGACGGCACGGTCACCAAGATCAACGAGCCTGGCCCGGTCATGTGCCGCGCCGAGTTCGACGAGGTGATCGACCGTGTGCTCGCCCGCGCCAGCGGTGCCGACTGGGTCGTGCTGTGCGGCAGCGTCCCGCCCGGCCTGCCCGCCGACGCTTACGCTCAGTTGTGCCGGAAGCTGCGCGCTGCCGGCGTCAGGGTCGCCGTCGACACCAGCGGTCCTGCCCTACGTGAGGCCGCCCTGGCCGGGGCGGCCCTGCTCAAGCCCAACCGCGACGAACTGGCCGACGTGGTCGGCACCCCGCTGAAGGACCTCGGCGATGTGGTCGAAGCCGCTCAGTGCCTGCGGGCATGGGGAGCCGGCACCGTCGTGGCCAGCCTCGGCGCTGACGGCGCTGTCCTGGTCGACGCCGAAGGCGTCCGCACCGGCACCTGTCCGGTCGCCCGGCCCCGGAGCAGCGTCGGCGCCGGCGATGCGCTGCTCGCCGGGTTCCTCGCCGCGGGCGCGCAGGGTGCCGCCGCCCTCGCTGAGGGCCTGGCCTGGGGCGCCGCCGCGGTAAGCCTGCCCGGCAGCCGGATGCCCGGCCCAGCGGACCTGTTCCGCCACGACGTCACCATCCACCCCTAGCCGGACGAGCTTCTTCCCCTGCGGCCGTCTGGACCGCCCCTCGATGAAGGAGATACCCCCCGTGACCTCCTCTTCCTACACACCAGAGGTGAAGGGCCAGGGCCTCAGAGGGCGGTTCGGAGGATTAGGTCCGTTTCAGGGCGAGGGTGAATATTCCGGGCTCGTCTTCGGTGAGGACGTGGCGGTTGACCATGCGTTTCAGCTTCGCGCGGGTGCCTTCGACGTTTTTCGGTGAGGGCTCGACGCCGAGGGCGAGACAGATGCCTTTGGCGCGCATGCCGATGGGCGCAGTGCCGAGGACGTGCAGGATCTGCTGGTAGGGGCCGCTGGCGATGGTCGGGTCGTCGGCGGTGAACTCGGCGGCGGCGAGGGTGCGCAGGGTGGTGCGGGTCGTCGCCAGGTCGGCCAGTTAGCCGTCGAGGCGGGCGAGTTCGCCGGTCAGCTCGGTGACCTGCTCGCGGAGCCGGTCGGCTTCCTGACGTGTGGTGATCTCCCGATCGGCGATCAGGTCGAGGACCGTGGGAAGGTTCACCGATGCCGCCAGGAGGGTGTGGTGGTCCCGGTTAGCCGGCGCACGATGTTCGCCGTCGACGCCCAGAGGGTTCGTGACACCGAGGATTCTGGTCGGCTCTCGTACTCGCGGGCGAGGCGTCGGTGCAGCATCAGCGTGCCGTTGACCTGCTCGACGATCCACCGTTTGCGGATCGGGACGAACCCGGGCCTGGTGTCGGATCGTTTGACGATCTCGACGTCGACGCCCAGGACGGCGCCGTGCAGGGCGAGGTCCTGCTTGAACCCGGCGTCGACGAAGGCGCGGCTCACCGTCGGGGTGTGTTCGACGACCTTGTCGAGCAGCCGGATGCCGATGGCGTTGTCAGTGACCGACGCGGCGGTCACGACGACCGCGATGATCAACCCCAACGCGTCCACGGCCAGGCCCCGCTTACGCCCCGGCACCTTCTTCCCGGCGTCCTTGCCGGTCGTGGCCGCCGGGACGTGGTTCGCGGCCCGAATCGACTGGGTGTCCAACACGACCGCGCTCGGATCCTCGGCACGGCCGACCTTCTCCCTGGCCTGACAGCGCAGCAGATCGTGGATCACCTGGTCGGTGCCGTCGTCACGCCACAGGGCGAAGTAGTAGTAGGTGGCCGACTTCGGCGGCAGGTCGTGCGGCAGATACGCCCACTGACACCCGGTCCGGTTCTGATAGAAGATCGCGTTCACGATCTCCCGCAGGTCGTAGTCGCCTGGCTGGCCCGACACCGAGACCGCGACGCGCTTGGCCTTCCACGCCTGCAGAAACGGCCCGATCAGCGCCCACTGCTCGTCCGTGACATCACTGGGATACCGCATTCGATCACTCATGACCGGGCTAACGCCCCATCCGCCTGACGGTCACGACCAGAACTCGCATTCAATCCACCGACTTGTCGCTATCCGTGGCGAACCTGCTGGAAGGCCACCAACCGGACGGAACGCATAGATCAGATCAAGCTACTGCGAACCGCCCTCTCACTGGACGTTTGCTTCATCTTCGCGCCAGTAGCGGTCGATTTGCGTCTCGGGCTTCGATGGCGCAAGGTGCCCGACCTGACCGGGAAA